>JAIXXV010000023.1 GCA_027490575.1 bacterium
TTTATTTAATAGATATGAAGATTTTAAATTTTGAAACTTTGTCTCTATTTGATTCTATGACCAATGATTCTGCTGGAGCGTTGATATCGGCTGTGAAATTCTCTACATCAGCAGTAAGTAATATCATGTCCAAAAGCTCGTCTATACCTTGTCCACTGACACCAGAAAATGCCACAAAAGGTATGGTTCCTCCATATCCTTCAACATATATCTCACTTTCTGCTAGGGATTGCTTGGCTCTGTCTATATTTGCATTTGGCTTGTCTATCTTACTAATACCTACTATGAAAGGTATCGCAGATGCTTTTATCTCTCTGTATGCATCGAGTGTTTGTGGTTTTACACCGTCCTCAGCAGATACTATAAGTATGGCGATGTCCGCTGCATTAGCGCCACGTGATCTGATTGCATTGAAACTTTCGTGACCTGGTGTGTCGAGGAAAGTTATTGACTTAGAAATTTCTTTTCCAGCCTCTTTGAACTTGTGCACTACTTCGTAGGCTGACATCTTTTGTGTAATACCACCAACTTCTTTTTGTACTATGTTTGATTTACGAATATAGTCGAGCAAAGTAGATTTTCCGTGATCAACATGTCCCATAACAACAACCACAGGCGGTCTGCTTTCTATCTGCACTTCTGAAGTTGGTTGTTGTTTTTTAATCATAGTTTGGTTTGTTTTAGGTTCTTGAAAATTTGTATTTGCAGTTTTTTAAATGATTTTCACGTTTTGGACTTGCTTATGATTCAGATCCGTGTTGTGTTGATGTTCTTGCTTTAAACAATGGAGCTCTTTTGTGATTTTGTGTAATAAAATTAACAAAAAAAGCTTTTTAACTTAAAAGTAAAAAAATACGAAGACAAAGGCTCCTTATGTCTATAAGATACAATATTATTGGTGTTTTGGCAATTATCCTATCTTAAAATCCTGCAATACAAGAAATTAATTCAAAGTCAATTTAAAATTTATTATGACGAAATAATGAAAAATTGTTTCAAATAAACTATAATGCTTGGGCATGGAATTTTACCTTGCATCCTTTTTTGTTAGCCTTTTTGTCCAACTTGATACTTAACATGTAATAATTGGAAATAAATCCTGATAACAAATAAGTACTGAGAGGAAAAATATTTATAAATTATCAATCAAATATTAATAAAAAATAAATGAAAAATATATTAAAAATAAGTAAAAAAATCAGCGCAGGAATAATGCTTTTTGCATTTGCGGTGACATCACTAGGATTCAGTGCATCTGTTCCTACTAGAGTTGATGCGGTCCCTTCAGCAATATGGAATGTTGCTGGTAGCAAGGTGATAACATTTGAATATCAATCAGCAAACTATGCTCACAATGTAACTTTGTCTCAAAGTGAGACAGGTGAACTTTCTGGTAGTGGAACATTTGCTGACTATGCTTGGACAATAACAAGTGGAAGTGTAACCGGTACAGCAATAAATTTCACTGCAAACTATACTGCTACTCCAGACGCAGTTGATCCACTAACTACAATGACTGTTACTGGAATCATCAATCAAGATGGGTCTGTAACTGGAACTTGGTCTGATAACTATCAGGCCGGCTCTAGAAATGGAACATTTACTGCTCCAGCTGGAACAGCTGAGGAAATACCTGTAGTTGTTGTACCGAAGGTTACAACAAACCCGGCTACTGCAATAACTGAAAATGGAGCTACTTTAAATGGTAGAAATGGAAATTCTCCTGCAACTGGGCACTCTTTCTGGGCTTCACTTAATACATTTAGTACAGAAGATCCGATTCTAGAAGAAGGTGTTTACACAACTCCAGATCTTGGAGCAATAGCGGCAGATACAGATTTTTCAGCGCCACTTTCTGCAACTGGCATAGCAGTAGCTACAAATACACAGTACTACTTCGCTGCATGGTCATATGTTGACGGTACTTGGCACCCTGGTCAGATAATGACCCTTACAACAGCATCAACAACACCTGTAACTGGTACAACAACTAGTACTTCTACAGGAGGTATTGATGGTGAAGTCGTATCAGGAAATGGGGAATTAGAAGTTACTTCTATCGTAAAGACAAAAGGAACTGCTATTGCAAACGGTGTCTTTGAGGATGGATGGGTATACACATTTGACATCACAGTTCCTACAAATGAAAAGAGATTGGCAATGAAATTGGGTGACTGGGTTAATACTTCTAATGCATCAAACACTATAGCTACAGCTAATAATGTAAGAATATCATCTGCGCAAGCTGATAATTCTGGTGCAAAAATTGTTTTGACAGAGGCAGATGTTTATTCAGAACCAGAGCTTACTATGGCTACAGACCTAAACTCTGAGCTTGCTGGTATGCAAGTACAGGTTATTGTAGAGGTCAAAGTACCAACAGGCTCTGCAAATGGAACATATTCTACAAGCTATGGAATTAGAACATCACCTGTAATTTCAGAAGAACTAAACTAAGTATAAAGAAGTAAATATATGAAAAAAATTAAATTGCTAGGCCTATATATAGCATTGTCACTAGTACTAACACCTTTGTCACAGGTAAGTGCTTCTGAAGTAGAAGGCTTTATACCTGTAGGAATACCTGTGCGTGAGACTAGAGGTTCAGAAGTCAAAGGATCAATAGATGAATCTATAACAGGCAATGTAGTAGCTCCTACTAATCCTAGTTCAGGAGGTGGCTCAACAGGGGGTTCTTCTCAAACTCCTGGAAATGTCATAGGTTCACTTTCAGGTTCAGTAACAGGTAGTGTTGGAAGCGGTTCAACTGGTGGAAGTGGGTCTGGAGAAGTACTAGGTGCTTCTACAGGCGGAAATACATCACAATCAAATCAATCTAATGGAACTGGCTCAACGAATACTTCAAATGGTCAATCGACTAGAAGTGCATCATCATCAGTAAAAACTACTGGTAGTGAAGCTGGAAGTGTTTTAGGGGCAGAGACATCAGAGAGTGCTGAAGTTGCTACATCAACTGATCAAGCTACAACAAGCACTTCAACTGAGGATCAATCGTCATCAGAGTTAAATTGGTGGTGGATAATAATACTTATATTGCTAATACTCGCTGCGATTAGATACTATCTAACTCATCGAAAGAGCAATAAGTAATTCATCTAGTAATTCATCAATCCGGCGCAATTAATACAGCCAATATTGAGATAATTTAACTGGTCTGAAAATACAAAACAAAAACCCTGCAAGTAATATATCTGAGAAGATACATGAAAGCAGGGTTTTTTGTGTGATTATTTGCTCAACAACTGACACTTCTTCTTTGCATCCACAAGCGAAGCTTCCTCTTCTTCTGTAAGCTCATATGTTGATTTGAAATCTTCTACAGGCTTTGCATAGACGCTCATTCTATCACTTGAGTATAGACTAGATAGTATTAGTCCGTCGCCATTCTCATTTACAAAAGCACATGCGAAACTCTGGTTTCCTCCAGCACCTGTACCTTTGAATGGGTTGAAGCGCTTTGTCTCGATAGCTTGGACTGATTTTCGCAGCCTCTTCTCTACAACCTTTAGATATTTTTCAGAATCTTCTTTGAATTCGTTGAGGGTATCAATCTCTCTCGCTAGCTCAATGATAGTATCCTCAATACTCACAGACTTAGTACTTCTCATCAGTCTGGTGATACGCCTGTTTTGCATTATCAAGACAATCATTAGGACTATACAAAATACAACAAGTACTAGTATGGCTAGCATTTCTTGAGATAGACCTGGAAATATGTTTTCTGTGAATTGAGTTATCATTTTTTAGTTTTGACTTATATAATGTATAAGTATACATTAAGCTTTCAATGCAACAAATATGTTAAACTTTTTTAAGAAGAAAAATCTAGATTTGGGAGTAAGGGTCGGCAGAAATGTGGCCGATAAAAACATTTACCTAGACTATGCATCTCTTACGCCGGTGGATAGCAGAGTTTTAAATGTGTTCAATGATACCGTAGTCAATCTACCTTGCAATACATCGTCCCTCTATAAAGGTGGCGTTGAGGCTTATAAAAAGCTTGAGCAATGTCGAAAAACTGTCGCGGATATACTAGAGGTACAAGCCGAGGAGGTTTATTTTACATCAGGTGGCACTGAGTCTAATAATTTGGCTATAAAAGGACTTGTACGAGACATATCAAAAAAAGTCTCTTATAAGCCACATGTCATAAGCTCTGTCATAGAGCACCCATCAGTAGTTGAAGTCATAAAGTCTCTGGTAGCCGAAGGTCTTTGTGATGCGACTTATGTCGCAGTAGGAGAAGACGGACTTTTGGATCTTAAAGAGTTTAAAAAAGCACTAAGACCTGAAACTGTTCTGGTAAGCGTCCAATATGTAAATAATGAGATCGGAACAATCCAACCAATCAAAGAGATTGCCAAGCTGGTCAGATATCATAGAAAAAATGTCACCATGAGTGATTTGCCATATATCCACACAGATGCATGCCAGGCTCCAGTATATCAACCTATGCGTGTGCCAGCTCTTGGTGTAGATATGCTGACTATAGATGCCTCAAAGATATATGGAGTTCGTGGTACTGGCATTTTATACAAAAGACGACGGGTGAAGTTGGAACCACTTATGCAAGGAGGTTCTCAGGAAAATGATCTTAGGCCTGGCACTGAAAACTTGGCAGGTATCACATCTATCAGTCGCGCGTTTGAGTTGTGCCAGCAAGAGCGTTCCGATGAGTCTGAGAGAGTAAGGATGCTTAGAGATGATTTACTTGAGCATTTGATAAGAAATGTTCCTAAACTAAAAGTAAATGGTTCTATCAAGGAAGATGAAAGACTACCAAACAATATAAATGTATGTTTAGAAGGTATAGATGCAGAGTTCGCAGTACTCAAACTTGATGTTGCTGGTATAAGTGTGTCGTCAGTCACAAGTTGCCGTTCAAAAAATGAAGATTCTTCATCGTATGTTATAAGTGCAATGTATAATTCAGATTCGGGTGATAGTGCAGACTGCTCAAAGAGTTCTCTCCGTATTACCCTCGGTAGATTTACCACCAAAGATGATATTTCCAAAGCAAAAACCCTTATAAGCAAATGCTTGACTAGTATGTTATAATCGTTACATAAAACTATGCCACCATTCAATCATTTTACAACAAAAGCAAAAGACGCCCTTAAAAAAGCCCATGAATTAGCCATAGAAAGGGCACAGAACCATGTGAGCCCTATGCACATGCTTACAGCACTGCTAGTCCAAGAGGATAGTATCGTTTTTTCTGTACTTGAGCGTATGGATGTCGACACTATACTTTTGACAGACAATGTTTTGGAGGCTATCGAAGGAAGTGACTCAGGATCAACTCTTTCTCCTTCGTATCAACTTTACCTAACACCAGAGCTTGCACAGATTATCGAGAACTCTGCAAAAGTTGCAGCTTCTATGAAGGATGAGTTTGTGTCTATCGAGCACTTGTTCTTATCTATCTTTGATACTTCAAATGTCGCGCGAGACATGTTGTCTAGATTTAAGATTGATCGAGAAGGTATTTTGAAAGCTCTACACGAGCTAAAACAAAATAAATCTTCAGGTCAGGAAACTGGCGGTAATAAAAAGATGAAGGCTATAGCAAAGTACACACGTAACTTAACTGCTATGGCACGTGAACATAAACTCGATCCTGTGATCGGTAGAGATATGGAAATCATGAGAGTTATACAAATACTTTCAAGACGTACTAAAAACAACCCTATACTTATAGGTGAAGCTGGTGTTGGTAAGACAGCTATTGCAGAGGGCTTGGCCAACCGTATTGCCATGGGCGATGTGCCGGACTCATTGAAAGATAAAGAGCTAGTGTCGCTAGATCTTGGTATTTTGATTGCAGGTACAAAGTACAGAGGTGAATTTGAAGAAAGATTGAAAAATATTTTAAAAGAAATTGAGAAGTCTGATGGTAAAATCATTCTCTTTATCGATGAAATACACACTATAGTAGGTGCAGGAGCAGCTGAAGGCTCACTAGATGCTTCAAATATGCTAAAACCAGCTCTTGCTAGAGGTGAGCTTCGTGCCATAGGAGCAACTACTCTAAAAGAGTATCAAAAGCACATTGAAAAAGACCCTGCTCTACAGCGACGTTTTCAGCCTGTATATGTCAATGAGCCTTCTGTAGAAGACGCTGTTGCAATACTTCGTGGTCTAAAGGAAAAATACGAGCTTTATCACGGTGTGCGTATCACTGATGATGCTATCGTGTCAGCTGTAAGTCTTTCTAGTAGATACATAAGTGACCGTTTCTTGCCTGACAAAGCAGTGGATCTGATAGACGAAGCTGCTTCTACTTTGAAGATTTCACTGGAGAATAAACCAGCCGAGTTAGAAGATGCGCATAGAAAGATCATGAGACTTGAGATAGAAAAGCAAGCATTAACCAATGATATAAAAGCCACTTCAGATAAAAATGTCGCTCAAAAATCAAAAGATAGACTAAAAGAAGTGGAGGAAGATATAGCAAATCTACGATCTGGTACTACAGAAATAGAAGCAAAGTGGATAAATGAAAAAGAAACTCTTGCAGATATCAAAAATATCAAGAAGCAACTTGAGTCTTCGAGACAAGAGGCTGAAAGTGCCGAAGTAAAAGCAGATCTGTCAAAGGTTGCTGAGATAAGATATGGAAAGATACCAATGCTAGAGAAGGATCTAGATATAAAGACTAAGAAGCTAAAAAAACTGCAAGTGTCTAGACGCATTCTCAAAGAAGAGATCAATGAACAAGAGATTGCCAATGTAGTTTCAAGATGGACTGGTATACCTGTTTCAAGAATGCTTGAAGAAGAAGCTAGAAAGCTATCTCGTATGGAAGAGGACTTGCAAAAACAAGTTGTAGGCCAAGATCAGGCTGTAAAGCGTATTGCGGACACTATAAAACGTTCTCGTGCGGGCATAAATGACCCTCAGAGACCTATTGGCTCATTTATATTCCTAGGACCAACTGGTGTAGGTAAAACAGAGCTTACAAAGGCATTGGCCAAGTTTATGTTTGACGATGAAAAGGCACTTATCAGAGTGGATATGTCTGAGTACATGGAAAAGCATGCTGTTTCAAAGATTATAGGCGCTCCACCTGGATATGTTGGACATGAGGATTCTGGTTCGCTGACTGAGACTGTAAAGCATAGACCGTATTCTGTGATACTTTTCGATGAGATTGAAAAGGCTCACCCGGAGATTTTCAACGTGCTTCTACAGGTACTTGATAATGGTCGTCTAACTGACTCTAAAGGTAGAACTATAAACTTCAAGAATACTATCATTATCATGACATCAAATATCGGTGCTCAATACATCGACAAGATGCAAAAGATAGGATTCTCAGCAAGTACAAGTGATGGTCAAAACTATGAAGAGACAAAAGAGAAAGTTATGGAATCTTTGAAGGAACACTTCAGACCCGAGTTCATAAACAGACTCGATGAGATTGTTATCTTCGACATCTTAAGTCAAAAAGCTATCCGAAGTATCGTAGAAATAGAGCTCGACAAGATAAAGAAAAGACTTGAAGACAAAGAGATCAAGCTTGAGTTTACTGAGTCAGCTATCGAGTATCTAGCAAAAGAGGGTTACAACCCACAATACGGTGCTAGACCGCTCAAGAGACTTATACAAAACAAGATACTAAACCAAGTGGCATCTATGATCATTGATCAAGGTGTGCACAAGGGCGGGGTAGTGAAAGTAGACTTTAGTACTAAGCAGACTGACTTTTCTTTTGAAATAAAGAAGGGGAAGAAGGGTGCGATTCTTGGAAAAAGCCTAGTTGCTACTAGTACTCAATAATGATATATTAGTTTTCTAAATACGTAGGTCTGTGTGCTTTCAGCGGATTTTATCTGATCGGCGAACAAACTCAGTGTATTTGGAAAATGCGTCGGTGGCGGAGTGGTCAATCGCAGTAGACTGTAAATCTATCGCCCATTGGGCTACGCAGGTTCGAATCCTGCCCGGCGCACATGTGAAAACTGTATGGCATTTATGCCATACAGTTTTTATGTTATTGGCGCCGTAGAAAGGCATTTATGCCTTTCGGGTGGGATTCGAAAGGGTTCTCCTATATTTCTGACCGACCACAATTGCGATTTTAGATTGGTCGGGAAGAAATAGGAAACTCGTACTGGTCCTGTAAGGACCGAATCCTGCCCAGCGCACCTGCTTAAATTAGGTTTGATTTTAAGCAAATATATGCTAATATCTTAAAACCTAATAAAATCGAAATAAATACAAAACCATGTCACAAGATAGACTTATAAAAATCGCACATAAGCCAACTGGAGAAATTCTTTATACAACAAAGAATAAGAAAGGTGTTGAGAGAAAGATCAAGCTTAAAAAATACAGCAAAAAACTAAGAAAGAGAGTAGATTTTTCAGAAATCAAAAAGTAAAACTGAGGTTGGTTTAAGACAAAGGGCTCGTATCAAGCGAGTCTTTTGTTTTGAGTAGGTTCTTTTGGCGTGTTGAAATGACAGAGAGTGAAAAATAAAACGCTAACCCTTTTGGGCTAGCGTTTGAAGCATTTGCTTCAATCCTCATCTTTCAATACACCCCTTTCCCAGAATTTCCTAAGGCTCTTTCTTTTCCAGCGCTCACTTTTCTTTATGTGCCTCAATGATTTTTTGTAGAGCCTTTGCTCAACAGGGCTTCTGGGTTTATTTTTCTTTTCCCTCCTTTCATTCTCTCTTATCTTGTACCGACTAAATTCAGGATGATTACATCCAATGGATTCAATCAGTCCCCAGCTTGCATGCCTTACTGGCAGGTGAGTAACCCACAAAGATTTATGCCATATTTCGATTGCCCACATGCCGTATCTGGCTTTGACAATCTCTACCTGGACCTGGTCCTTGTATCGGTTTATCAACACTTGTATTAGTTGGTTTTTGACATTGTACAGACTCTTTCTTTGTCCAAGACGACTCTTTTTCGCAGATCTGTTGACTATGAAGATGCAAGTCATGAGATAATTTGCACCAATCAGCTCAGGGCTCACCAGGCCGCAAAGTAGTATTTTTAAAGCGATCTCATCCATCCTTTTGCGTACCTTCAGGTCTAGGTCTGCATGTCTATTTGATCTGATTTGCACCAGAAATTGTTGAATGAACCAAAAGACTCTACGGACATCTTTTCTTCTCACAGGTCTCGGCACCATTTTGACCTCCTTTGTTAGTTGTTTATGAATTTGAAAAGTTCTAGCTCTATCTGGAAAAGCGGGTTTCCGCCATTAAGCATATTCTTTCCAACAAATTTGTCAAAAGTATTTCTTGCAGAATGATGTATAAATACGTTTTTATGGCTTGTACCGCTATGTTTTTATGTCAAAAAAACCTTCAATTGAATAAAATCATGTTTTAGAGTAAACTGGTTAAGCTGACATATTAGTAGATGGGCCAGAGTTCCAAACCCATAAACCTAAGAAATATAAGCATTAAAAGGGTCCATAGTTTCAACGGTAAAACATCGCACTCCAAACGCGAGGTTCGAGGTTCGAGTCCTCGTGGGCCCGCAAAAACAAGGAGCAGAACGTAGTTAGTGACTATGTTTTTCAGGACGCAGCTATCTTACGGCTCCGCAGAGCGAAAAAGCATCCAATTTATTTGGGTGTTTTTTTTTCATATCCAAAACAACAAAGAAAACAATAATCACCCCACCTTAACAAACCTCTCCACCAAAGGCTTAATCTCATCAGAATATCCCTCCTTTCTAATATCAAACCACCTAACATCATTCCGCCTCTTAAACCAAGCCCTTTGTCTTTTTACATAATGCCAAATATCAAAGTTTAGTCGCTCTATAAAAGCCTCGCGAGTCATCTTTCCTTGAGCCAGGTCGCTTAGTAAGCCATATTCCAGTCCAAATGATTTCATTCGCTTCCATGGCACACCTTGAGCATGAAGTTCCTTGGCCTCATTTAGCATGCCTTTCTTCATCCTAACTTCAATTCTTTTTGATATTTTCTTCTTTAAAAATTCATCCCCTGACTTATCATCCTTATCATCCTTATTATCACTATTCTTGCCAATGGCATCGATTCCGATACACAATGCTTCGTATTTACTCTTGTGTGTAACTTTTGGAACTTTGCCAAGTTCTTTTGCAATCTCGATTGCACGTATTAGTCTAACGGGATTTTTTATATCTATCTCTGAGTATCTTACAGGATCTAGTTTTGTTAATGTTTTCTGCAGCTTCTCTAGAGAATAATTTGATAACCTCTTTCGTAGCTCTATGTTCGCCGTAACCTCAGGAAATACTGTGCCATCAACCACTGCATCTATGTAAAAACCTGTACCACCACAAAGTATGGGTACGGCTCCACGCGAATATATCTCACCGATCGTTTTATATGCGTAATCCTGAAATTCTGAAACACTAAACATATTTTTTCTTTTTGGAGATACTATGTCGAGTCCATGATGTGTGACACCCTTCATCTCTTTCTTGGTAATTTTTCCTGCGCCAATATCCAACCCTGTATATATCTGTCTAGAGTCAGCTGAGATTATCTCAGACTTAATACCATGTACTTTTTTGAGGTACTGAGAAATATCAACTGCAAGGTCGCTTTTTCCTGTGGCGGTAGGGCCTAGTATTACTATGAGTTTTGGCAGTTTTTCTGACCTGACGCTATCTATTATATTTTTTCTATCCAATTTCATGTTTTTTTGATTTTTTCTAAATACCCCGTGTGTGATACTTACATCTGCAATGAGATACTACAATAACTTTGCCTTCATTGATAGTCAGAATTTGAACATGGGTATAAATGCCCTTGGTTGGAAATTAGACTTTAGGAGATTCAGAAAATACTTGTTTGAGAAGCATTCAATAACAAAAGCTTACTTGTTCATAGGTTTTATTCAAAAAAACCAAGTATTGTATGACAAGCTAAGTGATTGAGGTTATGTGTGCGTATTTAAACCAACTTTAAGTTTAGGACACAACAGAGTAAAGGGGAATGTGGATGCAGAATTGGTATTACACACAATGATTCAGATTAACAACTTTGACAAAGCTGTCATTGTTTCAGGTGACGGTGATTTTTATTGCCTCGCTGAATATTTACTTAGTCACGACAAACTTGAAAAAGTGCTAGTACCTGATATCAAAAGATATTCTGCTCTGCTAAAGAAACTTAGTATAGAAAATGATAACGTACTTGACTACTTGTGCTTAAAAAGATCAAAACTAGAGTTTTAATAAAAAAGCTCTGGTAGGTACGATACCCTAACAGAACTTTTTCGTCGTGATGTATGTATGATATCAACAACAAATTTTGTGTCAAGTTTTGTGCCGGAGGTGGGACTTGAACCCACATGTCTTTCGACGCTCGATTTTGAGTCGAGTGCGTATACCATTTCGCCACTCCGGCAATGTGGTAGATATTAACTCATTTTCCATTTTTCAACAATATCAAGGAAAAGTAAACTGCAATTCAAGATGTTGTCATGATACAATGAAAATCTATGGAACCAACGAATATCGAACCAGCACCAAAATCATTATATTTCAATAACTCTATCTTTTGGATAGAACTTGAAAAAATTGTACCGAACCCGTATCAACCCAGAAGAGAGTTTGACCCTCATGCACTTAGGGATTTGGCTGATTCGATAAGAATGTACGGACTACTACAGCCACTAACAGTTACTCGTAAAGAAAAGATAAAAGAAGACGGTGGTCTTGTAGTCCAATACGAGCTCATCTCAGGAGAAAGACGTTTGCGAGCTTCAAAGCTAGCTGGACTGGCACAAGTACCTGTTATCATACGCTCTGGTGAAGCTTCTGATGATGCTAGAGTAAAGCTCGAGCTTGCCATTATAGAAAACCTACAGAGAGAGGACCTAAACGCTGTTGATAGAGCTAGATCATTCCAAAGACTTGCAGATGAGTTTGGACTAAAGCACAACCAAATAGCTGAGAAAGTAGGAAAGAGTCGTGAGTATGTATCAAACAGTATACGTCTTTTGATGCTACCTGAGCATATGTTGCAAGCATTATCAGAAAAGAGAATCACTGAAGGTCACACTAGACCTTTGATGATGCTCACTGCAAAGCCTGAGGAGCAGGAGGTTTTGTTCAAGGAAATCATTTTCAAAAAACTGACAGTGAGAGAGGCTGAGCAAATATCTAGAAAGGTTGCTGTTGAGAGAGCTAGAAAGAAAGATGCCTTGGGTATAGATCCTGAGACAAAAGAGTTTGAGGATAAGCTAAACCAAGCTCTTGGTACTAGAGTTATGATTGAGAAAAAGGAGAAGGGTGGTAAGATTGTTATTGATTACTTTAGTAATGATGACTTGAGATATATCATAGAGGCTCTCCAAAAAAACCAAGAACAAGAAAGTGGTGGCGGCTCAACTCTCGCGCAAAAGCTATCAGACTCTATGACCAAAGCACTTTCAGGTGTTGATACTGAGTCAGACACAGCTATCCCAGGATTTCATCCAGCATCTATATCAGTTCAAGAGGCCGTAGATCAGATCATTAACAACAAAGCCAGCGAAGCTTTTGTAAATGAGGTAGGGCACAGAGAGTCTGGCATTGGTGAGGAGGTGAGTATGGGTGTAAATGCTGTAGGTGCAGACACTGCTGTTTCTGAAAGGGTTTCTGTCGTCGGTGTTGCGGATGTTGCCGGTGAAGGCGAGTTGAATGTTGCTGACTCTCTAAGCGCGTCTGAGGCAAATGTTGAAAAAGCTCCAGTTGATGATTCAACACCTGCTGATCAAGTGGATGATGATGAATTGTATTCGATGAAGAATTTTAGTATTTAGCGCTGATAAGTATTTTTCAATAGATTAGCATACCTAAAGTGGTGATAATTATGTAACGCATTTTATTGACGGTCAACTATTTGAAGTGCCTGAGTCCTGATACGATAACTTCTGAAGATTTCTGTATAACATGGAGATCAAAAACACCGAACAGTTCATTATCACTTTATGAAAAAATCTATTAACTGCCGAGCTGTCAAAGCCGCCGTGTCTTTTGATGAAGTCTTAAAATGTTATGGTCTCACCACTAACGTTCGTGTCACTCGTAATGGACATGGTCTGAAAATGCCCTGCCCCTTTCATTTACAGAACAACGGGAAAGACACCTTCGTGGTTAATCGTTCAGGGCAAAGTTGGTATTGCCATTGTTCAAAATGTAAGCGTGGTGGCAACCACTTTGATTTTGTTCGGTGCATGGAAAACTGCAGCACAATAGAAGCGGCTTTGATTGTAGACACTTGGTTTAACCTTGGTCTCGCCAAAATAAAGCATCCAAGATTTACAGCGGCTTCAGCTGAATGATTTCAAAATGTTCACTAGTAGAGCTTTTACTTCCCGTTGCGATACATATCGCGCGGGATTTTTTTATTACTTACCCTCAACCTTCTTCTTCGCCCATCTACCTCGAGTACTTACTTTTTTAGGTTCAGCTAGTATTGCGCAAGCTCTCTCGTATTTGATTGTATATGGATTGTCCTCACCTTTAAGTGATCTGAAGTCTCCGTCATGCACTATATATGGCCCGAAACGTCCAATATTGGCTGTTATAACCTTTCCAGTCTCTGGGTGCTTGCCAAGTTGCTTTGGTAGACTTAAGTATGTCATAGCGTCTTCCATGGTCACTGAGGCCAGGTCTTTACCTTTAGGGATACTTGCCATACGTGGCTTGACCGACACTTTCTTTGGCTTCTTTGCGCGAGGTTTTTTAACCTTCTTCGCTTTGCCAGTCTTTGGATCAATTTCCGGCTCAGCTGATGCGACCGCGCCTGAATCAGCCACGCCACCAGTACCATTCACACCAGCGTTCTCAACTACAACATCTTCAACCGGCTTATTTCCAACATCAATACCATCTGCAATAGCTTTTTCAATAGTTTCTTTGTCACCGAGTTGTACATAAGGACCGTATTTTCCAACTTTCACAAATACTGGTAGGCCAGTTTTCGTATCGTGGCCTATAGGTTCGTCGCCTTTGATCTCTTCACCTTCGATAGTAAGCGCGCCGTCACAAGCTGGATATGTAGCACAACTCAAAAACTTTCCACCACGTCCTAGTTTTATAATCATGTGACTTCCGCATTTTGGACATTTGTATTTTGCATCAGCATCACCTAGGTTTGTGGCTTTTGCTAGAGTTTCTTTTGAAAGTACTTCGGCATGAAAAGGTATATAGAAATCTTTTAGAGTTTTTTCATAATCAGCTTTTCCAAAAGCAACATCATCGAGTTTGTCTTCCATCTCAGCTGTAAAGTCGTCACTTATGTATGTAGGGAAGTATTCTTCTAAGAAACTACTAACAACATCACCTGTATCAGTTGGTATAAGTGCTTTGTTTACTTTCTGTACGTATTCACGTTCCTCAATGGTTTTGATGATACTTGCATAAGTAGACGGTCTACCGATACCTCTTTTTTCTAGCTCTTTGATAAGCCCGGCCTCAGTGTATCTGTTTGGCGGCTCGGTCCACTTTTCTGTATTTCTTATATCGTGAAGTGTCAGGTCTTCGTCAGCAACTACTCGTGGAAGCTCAACATCTTCACCTCGTGCGTCAGGGTCAGCCTTGAGCCATCCTTCAAACTGTAGCTGACTTCCAGTAACAGTAAAATCAGGAATACCGCCGGTAGTGATGTTTGCAGTTATCTTTGTTCTCAAAAGCTCAGCATCTTTCATCAAAGATGCGAGTGTCCGTCCTCTGATAAGTCTATAAAGTTTTTTCTCATCATCATTAGCACCAGCTATCTCAGTTCCAAAATGCGTTGGTCTTATAGCCTCATGTGCCTCTTGAGCGTTCTTGCTTTTTGAAGCATATGTCCTGACTTCTGCCAGGTCTTTGCCATATGACTTTCCTATAACTGCTATTGCATCAGAGATGGCTTGCTTACTGAGGTTCACACTATCAGTTCTCATGTATGTGATATGACCTGCTTCGTAAAGCTTTTGAGCAAGACCCATTGTTCTAGATGGAGCAAATCCAAGTCTTGAACTCGCAGTTTGTTGCAATGTAGATGTGATAAATGGTGCTTTTGGTGAGCGTTTTGCTTTTGTTTGGTCGATTGATACAACTTTCCATGTGCCAGCTTTTGCTTTTTTAAGTATTTCTTCAGCGTCTGCCAGAGTCTTTGGTTCTTCAACACATGAAAGAGTTATCACGCCTTTGTTTTTCTTACCTTCAAGATCTGCTTGTAGTACAAAGTATTGAACAGGATTGAAAGCTCTTATCTCTCTTTCTCTTTCCATGATAATACGCAAAGCGGGAGACTGAACGCGTCCTGCAGACAAACCATATCTAACTTTTTTCCATATCAAGCCAGACAGGTCATAACCTACAAGTCTATCGAGTACACGTCGTGCCTCTTGAGCTTTTCTCAAGTTCTGATCAATATCTCGTGGATGTTTGATAGCTTCTTTGATAGCTGATTCAGTGATCTCATGGAAAACAACACGCTTTGGATTTTTCAGTCCCACAGCCTGTTGAACATGCCATGCTATAGCTTCACCTTCACGGTCGGGGTCGGTTGCTAGAATCACTTCACTGGCTTTTGATGCTAAGTGAGCAATTTCGTCTATGACTTTTTCTTTACCAATAGAGACAACATATCTGGGTACGAATCCACCTTCGATATCGATAGCAGTTTTACTACTTTTTGGTAAGTCTCTAACATGTCCAACAGAAGCAACTACCTTGTATTCATCACCAAGATATTTGTTTATAGTTTTTGCTTTTGCCGGTGACTCTACTATGAGGAGTATTTGTTTTTTTGTCGCCATATTTCGTAGTATTACACATATTTGTCAAATCTAGCAAATATGAGTGCGACTTACTGCTTTAGTTTCCTCATAATAACTCGACCTTTTTCTGTGAGTGAAATCATGCCAAACTCTTCTTTTATCATATTCTTAATCTCAAGTATTGATATGAGGATTTGAATCTTTGTAAAGTCTAGTTGGCTTTCTTTATGAAGAAAATCTCTACCCCTAGGCTCATTTAAAAGCCTGAGTATAACTAGCTCATCATCTGTACTTGAATTGTATGTGAGACTTTCATCTGGTGCATCAAAGAGCAATTTGTCGACCTTTAAGCCGAGCGCTTCATGAAGGTCTGTAGGACCACATATTGGCACCGCGCCTTTCTTTATGAGATCAAGTGGTCCCAGTGATGCATCTGAAAAGATTGATCCCGGTAGAGCTAAAACATCTCTATTGTACTCAAGCGCCATCCGAGCTGTGATAAGTGTACCTGAATCATGTTCGCCCTCTATCACCAATACAGCATGAGATAGTCCTGCCATGATGCGGTTTCTAAGTGGAAATGACCAAGGCGATGCTCTTGTTGATGGTTCGAATTCAGAAAGTAACAAACCTCCGCTATTGAGAATGCTTTCTGCAAGAAATTGGTGGGAGCGGGGATAGAGGACGTCATCATTTATACCTGAACCCGGGACTGCAATGCACTTTATCCCCTCTGATACACATATATCATGCACCAGTCCGTCTATACCTAGTGCTAACCCAGACACTACTATCACATCTTGACCTTTGAGTGATTTTACCAAGACTTCACAAGCCTCCTTGCCATAGCTAGTAAATCTACGAGACCCTACTATACATATATATGTAGCCCCCGGCTGTATCAAAAGTTCTTTGTTGCCACGGACGTACAATATACTAGGTTTGTCAGGTATCTGGGAAAGCAATGGCGAATAGTCTGCAGGTATTGTTTCTACCGAGTATTCATACTTTTGGCCATTGTATGAGTTGGACATGTGTTTTGAATCATTTATATCTATCATTGGCTAAATTGTAGCCATTTGGTATGATGGGAACATAAAATAAAGTTAAAGAAGCGCTGGCTTCAAGGACACAAGTAACATTTAAAAATATTCATAGAATTCCATGTTAGATATAAAATTCATAAGAGAAAATAAAGATTTGATAAAGGACGGTGCTAGAAAAAAGCATATGGACTTTGATGTGGACAAACTCATTGAGGTAGATGCTGCAAGAAGAGAGTTACTTGTGTCTATGGAGTCAAAGAAAGCTGATCAAAATCAAATCAGCCAAAGGATAACTACTGAGTCTGATCAAGAGGTTAGAAATGCGCTTATAGAAGAGACTCGTACGCTCAAGGAGTCTATAAAAGCAGATGAAGAAAAGTTGGCTGAAGTTATGAAAGAATGGCAACTTCTTATGGTCTCTACTCCTAACATCCCAGATATATCTGTGCCAGAAGGTGAGTCTGATGCAGACAATATGGAAGTAAAAACTTGGGGAGAAGCAAAGACTTTTCCTTTTGAAGCAAAGAGTCATATAGACATCATGGAAAAGCTTGACCTTGCTGATTTTAAAAAGGGCACTGATGTTTCTGGATTCAGAGGATACTTTTTGAAAAATGCTGGAGCCGAGCTTTCTCTTGCTATATGGATGTATGCAAGAGATTTTTGGACCAAGAAGGGATTTTCTTTCATGATTGTACCTTCACTTGTAAGAAGAGAAACTTTGTTCGGTACAGGATATCTTCCACAAGGTGAAGAGGATTTATACAAAACTCAGGACGGAGACTTTTTGGCTGGTACTGGTGAAGTTGCAACTATGGCTTACTTTGCTGAAAGTGAGATAGCCAAGAGCGAATTACCAAAAAAAGTACTAGCTTTTTCACCTTGTTTTAGAAGAGAAGCTGGTTCACATGGTAAAGATGTTAAAGGTCTCATACGTGTACATGAGTTTTTCAAGATGGAGCAAGTTGTGCTTTGTGAAGCGAGCCATGAAGAAAGTGTAAAGCTTCACGAAGAGATCAACAGAAACACTGAAGAGTTTATTGAGTCTCTAAATATTCCATACAGAACAGTTGTAAACTGTGGAGGCGACTTAGGTCTAGGTCAGGTTAAAAAGTACGATATAGAGCTTTGGGTTCCTGGTGAGCAAAAGTACCGTGAGATAAGTTCAGCTTCATATTTCCATGATTTTCAATCAAGACGCTTGAACATCAAGTATAGAGATCAAGAAGGTAAGTCTCGTTTTGTTCACTCACTAAACTGTACCGCTATACCTACCCCTCGTATTTTGGTGTCACTTATTGAGAACTATCAAAATGAGAATGGTGAGGTTTTGATACCCGATGCCCTCAAACCATATATGGCTGGTAAAGAGATAATCAGATAACAGTTATCAGATATCAGGTAACAGATATCAGGTATCAGTTAGCAGATAGCGGTTAACAGGTGACAGATGGTAGGTGGTAAAAAGTGTTAGGATAAAAGAACATTAAATAAAAATGAAGTTTAGTTCAAATTCATCTAAAGATTTTCTAAAATCTCAAGCGGTTTCTCGAAGGAGACGAAAAAAGAAGTTCGTGAGATTGTATTTATTTATTTCTCTATTTATTGTCCTCTTGATTGGTTTGGTTTTGTTATTGAGACTTGAGAGATTGCAGATAAGAAATGTAGTTGTTACTGGAAATGTGACTCTATCTGAGCAGGAGATTGAAGATTTTGTAAATAATATTATTGATTCAAATTATTTATTTTTAATACCAAAAAGAAATAGTTTGATATACCCTGCCGACACAATACAGGCTTCTATAAAAAATAAGTTTTTAAGGGTCGCAGATGTCTCAATGGACACAGAGTCTTTTGAATTTTTAAATGTGAAAATAACTGAGCGTAAAGCTGTTGCCAAGTGGTGTAATCCTGTGGACTGTTATGTTATAGATGACAATGGATATGCCTTTAGTAAATACGAGGATCCATTAGCTACTGATCAACAAAACCTAGACCTTTTGGTGTTTACAGGTATGGATGAAAGCATAGGTAGCGAGCCTTTGGGAAAAAATATAATACCGAAAGAAATGGTTACTAAGTTTCTGGAGCTAAAGGTCGTTCTTGAAGGATTTGGTCTAACGGCCGAAGAACTTGAGTATAGGAGTAAAGATGAAATTGTCTTCAAGATAGATGGATCTGGGCGAATCATTTTAAATGAAAGACGACCACTTGAAGAGTCGATGAATAATCTAAAGACTGTTCTTGATTCTGAAGTATTCAAAGGTAAACTGGAAAGTATGGATTATATTGATACTCGTTTTGGTAATAAAGTTTTCTACAAGTTTAAAAACCAGGAGGCATTGAGTACTGAAGGTGGCAATACAAGCAATACAAATGATACGGGTGCTACAAGTACTACAAGCACTGCGAGGGCAACCACTACGAGATCTACAAGATAAGGTATTTTTTAAAACAAAGCATTTTTATGATAATATGTCTAAGTAAATGAATCTAAACTTTAACTTAGTAAAAACAGATATCCACGGCGAGCCAGACTATAAGTCATATATTAAATGGGGTCTGGTTATAATGCTATTTGGAGTATCAACAACTTCTTTCTTGGTTCAAGGTGCCTTGGCTTTGAAAGACGCAGTCTTTGGACCAAATGATTCGGAACAGACAATGGCTCTCGACGGTCAAAATGGGCGAAATGGATCAGGTCGAGTCGTTGGTAACAACTCGTATGATAATCCTAGGGGTTCAGATGATATAAACTCGGGTGCTGGTCAGGTGTCACAAGATGCAAATACTGAGATTGTCCCAAATGATTACACACTACTAAACAATACTGCTTTTCCAAGAACATCTGGTAGAGCTTTTCTTGCAGCGGATTTGGAAACTGGTGAGATAATCATTGAGCAAAATGAAGACTTTGTCTCACCCGTTGCTTCAGTGACTAAACTTATGACTGCTTTGATTGCCTATGAGAAAATGGACCTGCAAAAGTACGCTATCGTGTCTAGAGACGCCTATAATACATACGGTGGTCAAGGAAAGCTTAACTTGGGGGATAAGATAAAAATATTTGACCTAATGTATCCTGTTTTGATGGAATCAAGTAATGACGGAACTGAAGTCGTAGCTGAAGCCTACGATACAGGCAGAGCGGGGTTTATGCTTGAGATGAACAGAAAGGCAAAAGAGTTGCAAATGTTCGATACATATTACGATGATCCAAGTGGTTTAAGTCCTAGAAATGTTTCGAGTGTGAGAGATTTAATGAAGTTGGGAAGATATATTTATCAAAAAGACCCTTCTCTATACGATATGACCAGAGTGAGACAGTACTCTATACTCGGAAGAACATGGAATAACCAAAATAGGCTCCTGAACTATAACTATTTCCTTGGTGGTAAAAATGGCTATATAGACGAAGCTAAAAAGACTACTGTTTCTTTGTTTGAAATACCGATGGCCAAAGGAGGCAATAGAAAAATTATCATTACGCTTTTGAAGAGTGATGACCGAGAAGGAGATGTACTAAAGATTATTGATTATCTGAAGAAGAATGCGGTTTATAATATAAAGTAGAGCTCAGTTTGACGCATAAACCTATGAATGTTATTATTTAGACATCAGAAATCAGTAATGACAGCAAACAAGGTCATTGATAAGGATTGCAAATATGCAACACCTCTCCCGAAAAGGAGTCAATATCAATGACCTTTTGTCATTGGTGAGAATCACTCAGGTCCGTCGAGACCTGCTGCGGACGTAGCAAGGGTTACTGCGAAAACGTGCGCAAACAAAATTGACTGTTTTTTGGGAGGGGAGTTGGCAATGAGCCGACACTTAGCTTAGTCAGCTAAGCGAATAATAAACCCTTCCACCAAAAGCCTATGTTTAGAGCTATTGGTTTTGTTATCGGTCTCATTGCTATCCGAGTGCTAATGCCAGGTGTATTCCATGCACTTGAGCAGGCACTTATCATGTTCTTTAGTTTGATTAGCCATGTGTTTGCATCTGCACCACAAGATGTCACTCAATTTGGCGCAGTAGGGTACGCCGGATTTTCCTACTAAAACAGCCTCGGCTTTAATCAAACATGACTCCTTATGAGTCGAATACAAATAACCGTCCTCTATGGGCGGTTTTGTTTTGGCTAATTATTTATTTGTGATCGAAAATGCTTCGAAAAGAAAAGTGTGAGAATTTCAATCATTTACAAATGTGTGGTATAACACATGTACATAAATGTCAGCTATAAAATTCAACATAACCAAAAAGCTAAGTGATGAGATTACGGGTGCGAAAGGCCGAGTGGGTGTTTTGTCGACCAAGCATGGTGATATAAAAACCCCGGCTTTTGTTACTGTCGGTACAAAGGCTACTGTAAAAGGCATTACCCCTGAAATGCTCAAAGATACAGGTGCTCAAGTCATGCTTGCAAATACTTATCACTTGTATCTACAGCCTGGTGATGAGCTTATACATAAAGCTGGAGGATTAGGAAAATTCTCAGGGTGGACAGGGCCGACTATGACTGACTCCGGTGGTTTTCAAGCGTTTTCACTCGGTGCTGCATATGGCAAAGATCTTGGTAAGCTTACTAAAGCTAAAGAAGTAGCGGGAGAACTAGCTGGGCAAGAAGAGATACCGCTAACTGAGCAGACTGAGACAACTATTGCGCAGAAGTCAAAAAAAGATGGCAGGTCAAATGATACAGCACAAGACGGCTCACCATTAAAACCTGCTCAGGTTGATGAAAACGGCGTAATGTTTCGTTCGGTCATAGATGGCAGTGTGCATTATTTTACGCCTGAAAAGTCTATTGATATTCAACACAATATTGGTGCGGATATCATTTTTGCATTTGATGAATGTACTTCGCCAACAGAATCATTTTCATATCAAAGGCAATCGATGGACAGAACACATAGATGGGCAAAGCAATGTCTAAGGCATCATCACAGTAAGGATAATGCAGAAAGTCAGGCGCTTTTCGGTATAGTACAAGGTGGAAGATATGAGGACTTGCGAAAAGAAAGTGCTGAGATATTGTCTGGATTGACGGTGACGGATAGAAACGGTGTCGAAGTTGGGTTTGATGGGTACGGCATAGGCGGGTCTTTTGCAAAAGAAGATATGTCTACGGCAGTGCAATGGGTAAATGATGTCCTACCTGAAGATAAACCAAGGCACTTACTTGGCATAGGTGAGCCTGAAGATCTGTTTATGGCAGTTGAAAATGGATGCGACCTCTTTGATTGTGTA
Organism: bacterium; assembly: GCA_027490575.1. Taxonomy (GTDB): domain Bacteria; phylum Patescibacteriota; class Minisyncoccia; order Phycocordibacterales; family CAIZLB01; genus VEQN01. Next base: position 22,042 of record JAIXXV010000023.1, read on the forward strand.
CTACCTACTAGAAACGGGCGAACGGGTACACTTTTTACACGTTTTAGAAAAATAAATATAGGCAATAAAAAGTTTCGAGATGATTTGTCTCCGATAGACGAAGATTGTCAGTGTTATACATGTAAAAACTATACTCGTGCTTACTTGGCACATCTTTTTCATGCAAAAGAGATGTTGGCAGGCACTCTTGCATCAGTTCACAACTTGCATTTTTTGATTCACCTTGTGGATGAGATGAGGGAAGCTATTGAGAATGGGAGGTTTGAGGAGCTTAAAAAGAATTTTTTGGGCAGATATCAGGAAACAGATAGCAGGTAGCAGTTAATTGTATCCGGATTGAATATTGATAAATATAAAAATTAAAAAGCGGCACAATTTCTTGTGCCGCCAAATTTAGACCTATCTATCGGTTCAGTCTAGACTCACTCATCCGAATCGATTTGTGCATCCAGAGCCTTTATGCTCAGTTTCGTTCGGCTTTTGTTGCCTTCAATCTCTTCAAGAGTCTTTTTGAGGTCTTGATTCTGCTTTTCATCCTTGCATTCATCTAGCCTCTTTTGAACGATTTCTCTCCACTCTTCCAAGACCCCTTTTGAAAGGTGTAAAGTGGAAAAACGACTGACAAGTACTTCGAATAGTTGCCTTGCATTTTCATCGCACGACATTCTGGATTTTTCACACTCAACCATAGCTTTTGCTATCACATTCTCTACGGTTGGGATAATAGAAAGAATACTCTCGTCACACGCCTTCAAGAACTCATGTCCTTCAAGACAACTCGTCATACTAGATGCTAGACTATCTGCCAATTCGTTCAACTTGTCCTGAATCCTTCCATTGAATTCTTCATACCAGTTTCCGTCTGTGTAGAAGAATCCCCACTTCCTGGCATAATCAAGTTCACCCACTGATTTAGCCTCCTTAATGGAAATACTTGTAAGATTAATCCATTTATCGATAGCTTTTTTGAAAAGCGGGTATGGGAAAACAGAACTATCATGATCTACATGGAACAGTCTTTTTAATTTCATTTCGACCAGGATTTTAATCTCCATCAGCGTATTGGAATTTTCAATAGCCGAAGTAACGTCAGTTTTATCTCGAAGCTTAATTTGTCTAATCTCCAGCTCCACTTCTTTTTGGTCTTTTTCTGCCTTTGTTGCTGAACTCATTTATACCTCCTTTTTTGGTTGTTTTATCGAGTCAAAGATCGATTTTGTTAACACTATACTCTTTACAGGGTTAATTTTCAAGTAATTGTAGTTAAGGTTATTTAAGGATTAACACATGATCCTTGTGTATTATGAGACATTATAAATCATTTTAACTAAGAATTTTTAATTCCTCTGCTTTTGCCATTTTTATACACCGCGCGCATGTACTTCGAAAATGCTTTACCAATCATCTCAAGTTTTTCTGTAGTCAGCTTATTGTAATCTTCCTGGGTAAGCCATCTTTTCTCATTGATTTCTTGTATGTGCTCTGTTGCGTCGCCTAAAATCTGCATTCTATCCATAAAGAATTCATTTAGTGCTCCTATGTGACGATTATATTCCTCCACAGCCTCTTTGCTCAACATTTTCAATATGTTGTCAGATAGTTCCACTGCCATAAATTTATTGTTTGTTTTAATCATCATGTCCACTTGTTTTATTGTTGCAAAATCGTCAGATTTTTTGCTTTTTTCTTTAACTTTAAATGTTTTCATTGTAAATATTAATATTACTAATATCTACAGTCTAGTAAAACCATGTGATGTAATATTCAATTTAATCTATAGAAAATATGAATAAAATTCGTACTGTGGAAAAAACTCTCCATATCTAGTATCATTGACCTATATATGCCAAAAGCGCCAAAAAAACCTTCATCAAAAGTCCCCGACCTGAGCTCAGATAAGTCTAAGGCGGCTAAAAACGCGGATTCCAGTGGCGTGAATGCTAAAAGTGCGAGCGCAAACACAGCTGGCCTCTTCAAACTAAACACCGAATTCACTGCAGCGGGCGATCAGCCGACAGCGATAAAGTCACTCGTCGATGGCGTGCATGCTGGTCACAAGTACCAGACTCTTCTGGGTGTTACGGGCTCGGGTAAGACTTATACAGCAGCGAACGTCATAGCTCAGGTAGGAAAGCCGACTCTTGTTATTGCGCACAACAAAACTCTCGCAGCTCAACTTGCTCAAGAGTATAAAGAGTTTTTTCCTGAAAATGCGGTGCATTACTTTGTTTCGTATTATGACTACTATCAACCGGAGGCTTACATATCTCATTCAGATACATATATAGAAAAGGAGGCTCAGATAAACGAGGAGATTGACCGTTTACGACACGCTTCCACGCAAGCCTTACTCACCAGAAAAGATGTCATCATAGTGGCATCAGTTTCTTGTATCTATGGTTTGGGTTCTCCTGAAGAATACGAAAAGGTAAACCTAAAACTTGCCAAAGGTCAAAACGCCGACAGAGCAGACTTGATGCGTAAACTTATCTCAATGCAATTCACGAGAACTGCGGGAGATTTGTCACCGGGAACATTTAGAGCCATTGGAAATACTTTGGAAATCATGCCAATCAATGAGCGTGTGATATTTCGCATGGTTTTTGCGGGGTCTGGACCAAAGAGTTCGATAGAGACAATACACAGTATTAATGAGATTACACGTGTCATGGAAAGTGAGATGGATGTTTTCTATCTATTTCCAGCCAAGCACTTCGTAACTCCTGAAGGCGAGAGACAAAGGGCTATTGTGGATATAAAGGCGGAGCTGGATGCACAGTTGGCGCGTTTTGAAAAAGAAGGCAAGGTTATAGAAGCTGAGCGTATTAAACGTAGGACAAACTATGATTTGGCTCTGATCAGAGAGGTTGGATATTGTAGCGGTATAGAAAACTATTCGAGACACTTTTCAGGTATGGCGCCAGGAGAGGCTCCTGATACACTGCTCTCGTATTTTCCGCACAAGGTAGTTGAGGTGAAAGATCCTAAAACTGGAAAGCTTGTTAGTAAGCGTGTGCCGGATTTTCTAACTATCATTGATGAGTCGCATGTGAGTGTTCCACAGATAGGGGGAATGTTTGCTGGTGATGCATCACGTAAGAAGAACCTGATAGATTTCGGTTTTAGACTTCCATCTGCAGCTGATAACAGACCTTTGAAGTTTCCAGAGTTCGAAGAGAGGGTTGGGCAAGTGGTGTTTACTACTGCAACACCTGGAAAGTTTGAGATTGAGCACAGTAAAAATGTAGCGGAGCAGATCATTCGCCCTACTGGACTTATAGATCCTGTGTTGGTAGTGAAGCCTGTGACTTCACTTAAGGTTTCTGCTGACAGTACTAGCGCTGAGAAAGGTACTAAGGGCTCTGGTGCAAAGAGCGCCAAAGGTGCCGATGATAAGGGTGCAAAAGGTTCTGTTGCTAAGGGCGTAGGTGCGAAAAAAACTGATGCGTATGCCGGGCAAATATTTGACTTCATTGAAGAAGCTGAAAAAGTTATAAAGAATGATCAAAGGGCCATTGCTACGACTTTGACAAAAAAGATGGCAGAGGATTTGACTGCGTACTTGAAGGATAGAGGTATTAAAACAAACTATGTTCACAGTGATGTGGAGACACTTGATCGAATAAAGATTTTGACTGAGTTTAGAAAAGGTGTTTTTGATGTACTAGTGGGTGTTAACTTGCTTAGAGAGGGTCTAGACCTACCCGAAGTATCACTCATAGGTATACTTGATGCCGACAAAGAAGGGTTCTTGCGTTCTGAAACTGCATTGATACAAACCATAGGTCGTGCTGCAAGAAACATCGATGGTAGGGTTATACTATATGCAGATCGCATGACTGGATCACTTGAGAGAGCCATCAAAGAAACCAATCGTCGTAGAACAATACAACTTGTATACAATGAAAAGCATGGCATCACTCCAAAAACCATTGCCAAGAAAATCCACGACATCACTGAGCAAATACTAAGTGAGCACCAAAAGACTGTGCGAAACATGTTAGTGATAGACGGAGAAGAGTTCAACAAGAGTCCTAAAAAATTTATTAAACAAAAAGAAGATCAAATGGCCGAAGCGGTAAAGATACTTGATTTTGAAACAGCGGCAATACTTAGAGATGAAGTGCTAGAACTCAAGAGACGTTTTGAACTAACAGAAAAGAAAGCTAAAAAAGCCGAGAGAGATGCGACGAAGGGGATTAGAGGGAAGAGGCAGAGTTTTCAATAAAAAAGCGCACTTACCTTTGAGGGGTAAGTGCGCCGTGGGTGTCAGTTGCTTGTGGTAACTAGACGTTGAGGGGGTCTTTCAGGTCGCGAAGCCAGTCAGCAATTAGCGTGTTGTCATCGATCGATCTCAACGTGTAGGTATCGAACAAGGTTGCTGATGTTGGAACTTTGGCATTGCTTAGCACGTCTTTAAGTACCACTTTTTCCGCTGGTTCCATAACCCGAATCCAATCAGAACGCTCTGTGCCAATGACAACAGACGCCTCATCAAGATTCCTGGTCAAGCTGTTACCGCTTTGAATGACATAACTCTCGAGCGAAGGTATTAAAACCGCACCCTTTACTTCTGGTAGGATGTGAATGAGCATAGCCACCACAATCTACACCTCTGCTATACCTGTGTCAACAAATTCACACCTGTCATCCCTTCAGGCACCTTCAATCCATGCAAAGTAAGTATAGTCGGAGCAATATCAGCAAGTGAACCACCGTCGCGCAGTCGCACAGAAACATCAGTCACTATAGCGGGTACCGGATTTGTAGTATGAGACGTGTGTTTCTCTCCAGTGATAGGATCAACATTTAGCTCAGCGTTGCCGTGATCTGCTGTGATGAAAGCGACACCTCCTCGTGCTTCGATGGCATCGATAACTCTTCCTAGCTCGACATCGACTTTTTCTATGGCAGTTATGATAGCTGGAACATTTGCAGTATGACCAACCATGTCTGGGTTTGCGAAGTTTATAAATATGAAGTTAGTACCAGCATTGATTTCTTCGACTGCTTTGTCTGCTATGGATTGCGCTCTCATCTCAGGTGCTTGGTCGTGAGTTTGTACGTCTTTTCTACTAGGTAGTAGTAAGTCTTTCTCGCCATCGTATGGAGTCTCTACTCCACCATTCAAAAAATAAGTAGCGTGAGGAAACTTCTCTGTCTCAGCAATATGAGCTTGAGATAGGCCTGCTTTTGAAATCTCTTTTCCAAGTGTAGTCTCTATATCTATAGGTGAAAATGCGACTAGACATCCTGCTTCAAGTGAATACTCTGATCCATAAGAGGTAAGTGTGACGAAGCAGATATTTTGATCCTTTGCACGTGCAAGTATTTTTTGTGAAAGCATTCGCGCTCTGTCTGCTCTGAAGTTGAAGAAAAATACACCGTCGTTTTGACCTATGGCGCAACCTTGTCCATCAGGAGTTGCACATGTCATTGGTTCTAGATGTTCGTCTAGTTTTCCTTCTTTGTATAATGAGTCTATGAATTCAGACGGCGCTATGTTACAGACACCTCCTTTACAATCAAACAATGCTTGCTCAACTTTAGACAATCTATCCCAGTTATTGTCTCTGTCCATGGCGAAGAAACGGCCTGATACAGTGGCAATGAAGGCAATGTGAGTTTCATCATTGATTTCCTTCAAAAGATCCTCGAGCTCTTTTATATATGCACTTGCACTTTGAGGTGCAGTGTCTCGTCCATCAGTAAATACGTGTATTGCTACTTTTTTAACGCCGGCTCTTTTTGCAGATTTTATAAATGCGAAGAGGTGATCAGAGTGACTGTGAACACCGCCTTCACCCAAAAGTCCTTGTACATGAAGCACTGAGTCATGTTGTTTTACATGATTGAAAAGTTGTTGAAAAGCATGGTTATCAGCGTATTCACCAGAGTCTATGGATTTCTTTATACGCACCAGGTCAGTGTCTATGGCTTTCCCTGCACCTATGGTTGTATGACCAATCTCACTATTTCCCATTTGCCCCTCAGGAAGACCAACGGCAAGTCCTGAAGCCTCGAGTAGGGTATGAGGATATTTTGCCCAATACTTATCGAAGTTTGGCTTGTATGACGCAGCTATAGCATTGTCTTTTGGATCCTCTCTGTAACCCCATCCGTCTAGGACGATGAGCACTGTTTGTTTCGATGTGTCTATCTTTGATGTTGTGTTTGTTTGATTAGGCATACTTTTGTTAATGAATTAAGTGTACTGATAATATTGAGATGCAAGTATTTTAACATATCTACATAATTAGATATTATTTGACAAAAATATAAACTGTGTTAATGTTCTGGTCAGAAAGGGATGCGTTTACTCCTTTGATCACAATAACCACAAAAAAAGAAAGGTATAAAAAGTGAGTGAATCCATGATTCGTTACAGAAAAGGCCTAGGACCTTCAACCGTCGAAAAACGTGCTCGTCCCCGGTTCATCGGTCCTGTCCACGCTCCCGGCACAAGTCGTCGTAAGGAAGAAAATCGTAAGAAGAACCAGAGGCGAGCAGGTCGGCGCAAAGCTGGCTAGCGCAAAGATTCAGGTAAATCAAATAATGCTGTGTCATCCATCAAGGGTGATACGGCGTTTTTTTTAATGCAAATATTTCAGAGCTTCAATTTCTTTGACATACCTCATATGAATTTTGTTGTTTAAAAGCAAAAAATAATGTATATTTCTGCAGTCTCGCCACGGATTGTGGAAGGGGATATTGGACATTTCAGATAATAAGTAAACAACCAACGAATAGAAAATAGGAGGTCAGTATTTTGAAGAAATATTCTGTAGTAAACTTGCAGGAATTGGTCAAGAAGGTCAGGGAGCTCGTTAAATCTGTGATTTTTGTCTTTGGGCCTTCGGGTGCAGGCAAAGGTTTTGGTATCTGTGATGTGTTCGAGGAGTACCACGCAGGTATTGCATTTATCACAGGTGACTATTGTCGAAATCATCAATCAGAATTTTCATCATCTGGAGCACTTGCCCCAGATGATGAGATGTTGGAGTTCGCTCTAGGTTTCTTCGCTAACAAAATCATGGAAAGATCAGGACCAATCAGGCTTTTGGTCGACATGCCCAGAAAGCAAAGTCAAGTAGAGTCATTCATGGACATGTTTAAGTATATTGGCTATGACGGTCAATTTGGTAGCATTATTTTGAATGTTGAACTTGACGACACTGTTGACAGGCTTCATGACAGAGCTAAGCGTCAATCTAGAGGTGATGATCAGAAACCTGAAGTGATTGACCGTCGTGTCACTGGCTGGTTTGGTTCCCCTTTGGACCAAAAGCTTGATAAACTCGGAATTAATCGAACATTGAAGCGTAATCAGGATGGATACGTCCATACACTGATTCCGTGGGTCGAAAAAAACACCGTGACTATCAATCTGAATGGGCAGTGTCTGGAAAATCTAAGGAGAACCGTAGAGCTTCAGGTCCCTTACCTGTTCAATGGTTTGTGGGGTAACAATTAGTTATCCAGAAGCGCATCTCACGTCCACAAGGACTGTGAGCTCTGCGCTTTTTTTATTTATACTTAATCTTTTATTTATCTCATTTGAGTATAATTTGTTTAATGAAAGATTTTGATAATTGGAATTTCTTAAAGAAGAACATCGAGAACTTCGAGAAGGAAGTGTTTTGTCATACCAGAGAGGTGTGGTGGTGCTCAATAGGTATCAATATCGGAGTAGAAACAGATGGAAAGAACAAAAATTTTGAAAGACCTGTTGTGGTATTTAAAGTTTATAATATAAACTCAATATTGATATTTCCAATAACAAGTAAACATAAATACGACAGTTTTCATTGCAAAATATATATAAAAGCTAGGGATCAGGAAGAGTTACAAATAGGATTTGTTAAGGTAACGCAAGTAAAAGTAGTCAGTACAAAGAGATTGATTAGAAAGATGGGTGTTGTAAACATTGATTCATTTAATGAACTGAGGGATTTCTGGATCAGTACTTTATAAACAACATAGAATACCAATAGGGTGGTTATAAAAAAAGGACTCATGAATTGAGTCCTCGGAGGCCGAAGCCATAATACGTACATTGTACTACTTTATAATTTCAAGTCAAACAAAAATTGTCACAACAAATATTAACTGATAATATATTTACATATGTCAAATGTATCAAAACAAGATTACAAATGCCGATACGATGTCATAGCTATCATTGGGCCACAAGGAGCAGGTAAGACGACTCAACTCAAAAAGATTTTAGATAAGACAGATGTAGATTTCGCCCCAGTAGGCGAAATTTTACGTTCTGTACTTTTGGAATCTGAGAATTTGTCCCCAGAGCTAGAACAAGCAAAGAAAGACATGATAGACGGAAAGATAATATACGATGAAATAACCTTCAAAATTTTGAAGGATTATTTTTTGCTCAAAAAAGAGAATGGTACAACAAAGGAAACTCTTTTGTTTGAAGGTTTTCCAAGAACCGAGAATCAGATAAAGCATTTTTATGAACTATCAAAGACCTACCATGGAAAAGATGAAGAAGGTATAAAGATTGGCATCATACGTTTGAATCTTGATCCAGAGGTTGCAAAGGACCGCTGTCTGGATAGAGCGAACATACTCGTAAAGAGTGGTGCAAAGGCAAGGCCAGATGATAATGATGAAGCTATTCAAAAAAGACTACAGATATATTTTGAAAAAATGAGCCTACTGGAAAATGAGTTTAAAAGTCGTGCTACTGATGTCCATGATTTCCATTGTCATGAGGAAGTGGAGGTTGTGCATGAGAGGATTATGGACAAGGTTTTTCATTAACACAGACAAGTTGTTACTTATTAATTAAACTAATTTGTCAATAAAAAAAGGAAGCTGGTCAGGCTTCCTTGGGTTTTATGACCTTTTTGTGTCATCAGACTAAGCAGGTGTTGATTCTTCTAATCCGAGACGTTTCTTGAGTTCATCGACAATTGCATTTGCCACACTTTCTAGATCATAGATAAAGACAGATTCGCGAGATTTCATGATATAGGCGGTTGCAAAATCATCGAGAGCATTGTGCACATTGATTCTTAATTCCGATTCATGGTCTCGGATAAAATTTACAACCTCCTTTCTGTCCAGTTGCATGAAATCTGTCACTACGAAGTCAATTAAACCAGCGTTGTCTGTTCTACTCATATTTAACCCCCTCTGTTGAATGTTCACTTAGCTTTAGCGTCATGCCTTGGCTTTCAATGATAAATTACATATGAATTGAGTCGGTGTCAATACCAGCACTTGAATTCTACCTTGAAGTGCATCCAACCTGTTTAAAAATATCCCTTGATTTTAATGCTTGCCAGGTGTAATCTTTCCTTTGGCTAATTAGCTATTTGACAATAAACATTCAACAACAAACAGGAGGATAAATAAAATGTCAGCTATTGATGATAAAAAAGGTGGTGCCCAAACTTTAGCGAGTGACCTTTCCGGAATTAATGCTAGTGACGGAAGATTGGTGATCAGGAGGCCGGAACCAACCTATGAACTTAAGGAGTATGACGATGTGCTTAAGCCTGGATGCAGGTTTCATTTCGATTCTGATGGCTATAGCTTTTTAGGAAGAAGACTTCCACGTGATCCGAAATTTGGAACTTTGTCATTGCAAACTCCAGATGCTGATAAAGGTAGGGTCAAAATCTTAATATTCCTCGAATCAGCGGTCCATACTACCTCAGCTGAAAATATGATTTGGGGAGGAGTAAGAGCTTTGAGGTATTTGATGAAAAATGAGTTGGCTCTCTCCGACCATACTTTCATCCATCAGACACATACTTTCATCTTTCCCGCTGCGGCACAGATTGATGAGAACGGACAGATGTTTATTCCATCACTTAGGTGGAGGATAGATGCTGTGCCAGATCTAGACTTCATTTCGACCCATACTGATCATGGTCAACAGATCTTTGATTGGAGATCAAAAGTCGTGATCTGTATGTGGTAACAAAAAGTCTGAACTCCAAAGTTCAACGAAGCCAAGAGACTTACAACCTCTTGGCTTTTTTAAATTCATAAAACCCAACACAAAACCCCGAAACTATGCTAAACTTTGAAAAAAGCCCACCCTCTATGAGTTGGCTGTTAAACTTATGTCAAAATCACCGAAATCACCAAAAAAACCTGAAGTAAAACCTGAGCTTAAAACTCATGTCAAAAAAATTACCAAAACAGATATGAACCCTGGAAACAGTATCATTGTCCGAGGGGCTCGTACTCACAACTTGAAAGATATTACTGTAGAGATGCCTAGAAACAAGCTAGTGGTCATCACTGGTCTATCTGGCTCCGGAAAGTCGTCACTTGCCTTCGATACTATTTTTGCTGAGGGGCAGAGACGATATATAGAGTCACTTTCTTCATACGCGAGACAGTTCTTACGACAAATGCAAAAGCCTGATGTTGATGAGATCGTTGGACTTTCTCCAGCTATATCCATTGACCAAAAGTCGCGTTCGAACAATCCTCGTTCAACAGTAGCAACTATCACTGAGATATATGACTACTTGCGTATACTTTTTGCGCGTGTTGGTAAGCCGCACTGCTTGGAATGTGGTAGATTGATAAAGAAACTTTCAAAAGAAGAAATACTTCAAACAGTTTTCAATATTGTTGATGATGCTACAAAAAATACTGCACAAGACACATCTGGGTATCCTGCACAAGACACATCCGGCAATACAGCTGGTAAGACATCAAAAACTAAAACCGGCTCAAAACAAATCATGGGTGTAGACCTTGACTCAAGGATGTTCAAGATATATGCACCTGTTGTTGTGGGTAGAAAAGGTGAATATTATCAGCTACTTTACGATATGCTCGGTAAAGGGTATGACGAAGCGCGTGTTGATGGAAAGGTAAAAAAGTTACGTGAGCAAATCATTCTGACAAAGACAAAGAAACACGATATAGACATCATGGTGGATCAGTTTTATGTAACTGAGGTTAAGGACAACTCGGCAAGTTTCCGTGAGCGTCTAAACGAGGCAGTCGAGAGAGCTCTTCACGAGGCTGATGGACTTATACGTATAGTGGTTGATGATGGAAATACTGAAAACCCCTCTGCGACTACAGATCAGCTGATATCATCAAAGTTTATGTGTCCTCACGATGGATTTTCATTTCCAGAGGTGGAGCCAAGACTTTTCTCATTCAACTCTCCTCATGGTGCATGTCCAGAGTGTAACGGTCTGGGTACAAGACACTTTTTTATAAATGATCCTTGTCCAGTATGTAAAGGCAAAAGACTTCGACCAGAAGCTCTTCATGTTTTCTTGATGGGAAATTCACAAGACAAAAAGGGGAATCCTGTTACGAAGAAAATCAATATTGTAGACCTGACGGCAATGACCATTGCAGAATCATTAGACTTTTTCGCAGACCTTCCACTAAGTGAGGTAGATAAAGAAATCTCAAAGGTTGTTATCAAAGAAATAGTTTCTCGTTTAGAGTTTATGAACAATGTAGGTATCGAATATCTATCGCTTGATCGAAAAGCCAATACGCTTTCAGGAGGTGAGGCGCAACGTATACGACTTGCATCACAGCTAGGTTCTGGACTCGTGGGAGCTCTTTATGTACTTGATGAGCCGACCATCGGACTTCACCAAAGAGATAACGATAGACTTATCGAAACATTGACACAACTTAGAGATCTTGGAAATACGCTCGTGGTTGTAGAGCACGATGAAGATACTATATATGCCTCTGATTATATTATCGATATTGGGCCAGGCGCTGGTATACATGGTGGTCATGTGGTTGCATCTGGATGGCTTGATGAACTATTGACTGCAAAGACAAATACAACTGGTTCAGTAACACTAGACTATCTACGTGGTGAAAGGGTTATAGAAATACCGGAAAATAGACGTGATGCTGACAAAGGTTGGATCAAAGTAGTCGGAGGAAAAGTAAACAATATAGAAAATATGAATGTTGACGTGCCACTTGGACGTTTAACTACTGTTACTGGTGTATCGGGTTCTGGTAAAAGCTCATTTGTCTATGAAATACTTCACAAAAACTTGCTAGCGAGACTTGATAGAGACCATCGTTCTGCAAACATATATAACTGTGCTAGCTTTTCAGGTACAGAATATCTCGGCCGTACAATACTCATTGACCAAAGCCCTATAGGTCGTACTCCTAGATCAAACCCTGCTACATATACAGGTGCATGGACTCATATACGAGATATGTTTGCTGAGAGTATAGATGCTAGGGCGCGTGGCTGGAAGGCGAGTCGTTTTTCGTTCAATGTGAAAGGTGGGCGATGTGAGAATTGCCAAGGAAATGGGATGATTGAGGTGGAAATGCACTTCTTGCCAACCGTGTATGTGACTTGTGATGTATGTGATGGAAAGAGATTTATGAAAGAGACACTGGAGGTTAGATACAAAAAGAAAAACATTTACGAAATACTAAAAATGACTGTAGAGGAAGGTGTGAAGTTTTTCGAAGACGTGCCATCTATATATGACAGACTAAAAACTCTCGAAGATGTGGGTCTTGGATATCTTGAGCTTGGTCAATCTGCAACTACGCTTTCTGGTGGAGAAGCACAGAGAGTCAAAGTCGCTTCTGAGCTTTACCGTCCTCATGTTCAAAAGACTATTTACTTACTCGACGAGCCAACTATCGGACTTCACTATGAAGATGTACGAAAGCTCATAGAGATACTTCAAAAGCTTGTTCAGAAAGGAAACACTGTGGTGGTGATTGAGCACAGTATGGATATCATCAAGTCCTCTGACTATATCATTGATATCGGACCTCTTGGGGGTGTTGGAGGTGGAAAGGTGGTAGCAAAAGGTACTCCTGAAGAAGTTGCAAATAATCCGCATAGTTATACTGGGGAGTATTTGAGAAGAGTCCTGAACAGGTAGCAGGTGGCAGATATCAGTTAGCAGATAATAGCTAACAGGTTTCAAGTATTGGTTTGACACTCACATTTTTTGGTGTAATCTTGATTTGCTGCTTGTTTGCAGCTGATTCAATCCGGCTCCGCTGGTAAATCATTTGTTCAAAATCAAACTAGAAGGGAATTAAAAAAGTGGAAAATCCAATTGAAGGTTCGGAGTTAGCGAAATTCGGATTTCTAAGAGTGGATGGTCTGGCTGGCCAGTTGAAATCCAGTGGGCAATGCCATGCGAGAAGAGAGCGCGTTAGAGCGAGCGAAGACCTGTACGGCACTTATGGAACCAGTAGGCTTTATCCAGGAGTGATTGTTGTTATTACCAAGAAAGGTAGGGTATGGATTGGGTGTGAACAGGACAATCAAAATCTCAATGGCACGATCCTCGGGCTTTGCACCAATAAAGTGGACAATGGATATTCCACTGTGAAGGTTGTATTCAATGGTTCCAGGCCCGGCTTTAATATTCTCGATATCATGCGTAGATTAAGAGAATGTAGTGAATTGGACCCTTCTGTTACTGCCTAGTGCAGATTCAAAAAGTTATTTCAAAGCCAAAGCGGCACGTTCGCTTTGGCTTTTTACTATTGTGAAGGTGAGGTGCTATAATATACCCATGTCACCTTTCGCTCTATTTATCACAATCAATGTTTTCCTAATATTCGCAGGAGTTGTCTCAGCAATCATTTTGTCTATAAAATCCATAGGTATGAGTCCAAGTGCAGAGAGATCACGAACAAGAGCCGCTGCTTTTTGGTCAGTCTTTTGGCCAGTATTTATACTTCTTGCTGTTTCCGGCGCTAGAGCTTTGATAGATGCTTCTGGTCTCATATAGTTTTGCACCAACAGATTGCTAGCAGATATTCTAGCGGATATTGTATAAATTTTTCATGATGATAGTATCTAGAAACTGAACTTCAATTGACATCATGAATTTGCAAGATTTTCAAAAACTAAATCTACCTGACACACCTGGTGTATATTTTTTCAGAGATAAAACTGGAAGTGTTTTATATATTGGCAAAGCGACATCACTTAGGGATAGAGTTAGAAGCTATTTTTCCGATGATTTGATAAAGACGCGAGGGGTTTTACTAGTGGATATGTTGACTCAGGCGGCAAGCATTACATATGAGCAGACTGACTCAGTACTAGAAGCTTTCATACTTGAGACTGAGCTCATTAAGAAAAACCAACCTAGATACAATACAAAAGAGAAGGACAACAAGAGCTTCAACTATGTTGTCTTTACAAAAGAGGACTTCCCAAGAGTGCTTGTTGTTAGGGGTAGAAACCTGAAACTGGCTGGCAAGACTTCAAAAGAACAGATTGAGACTCTGGGCTACGAATACACTGATGTTTTTGGACCATATCCGTATGGAGCAGAACTTAAAGAAGCTATGAAAATTATTCGAAGGATTTTTCCTTTTAGGGATAAATGTGCTCCGTATACTGGGCCGAAGATAGACAGCAAAAAGATAGAGCTCGATGATTCAGGTGCAAAGATAACATCTAGTGGTGGTCATTATGCAAAAGCATGTTTCAATCGGACTATAGGACTTTGCCCGGGTGTTTGTACTGGAGAATTTTCAAAAGATGAATATGCTAAGCGTATGAAAGACTTGCGAATGTTTTTCAAAGGCAAAAAAATGGCTGTAATGAGCGACCTGGAAAAACAGATGAAGATTCATGCAAAAAAACATGAATTCGAAAAGGCGAATGATGTTAAAAAAACACTTTATGCACTTTCACATATAAAAGATATTTCAATGATAAAAAATGCTGGGATTGATTCTTTCGGTGGCAGTAGAGGGGGTGGTGGTTCTGCTAGTGACGGAGTGTCCGACACCATGACCCAAGAGAACAAGTCTACAAGGGTTGAGGCATATGACATTGCCCACATGTCTGGAAAAAATGCAGTAGGTGTAATGGTGGTGATGGTAGATGGAGAATTTGAGAAAAAAGAATATAAGATCTTCAATATAGATGATAGTTTGGCGGGAGACGATCTTGGTTCACTCGAACATGTCCTTCGACGTCGCTTGGCTCATCAAGAATGGGAAACGCCAGATGCAATAGTCATAGACGGTGGTAAGACTCACTTAAAAAGAGCAAGTGAGGTTATAGATGCACTAAGAAAGAATGCAAAAGCGGGCTCACCTTATCATTATCTAAAAAATACACACATAGAAATGGTTTCTGTGGTTAAAGATGATAAACACAAGGCGAGGGAGATACTTAGAAGAAAGGCTGGCGTGAAAAGCGTGGGCTCAAAGGCTGTGCAACAAGCAGGCGAAACTTTCACCTATGTAACCGACAAGGAAGTGGTTGCTATAAACGCAGAATGTCATAGATTTGCTATAAAAGGGCACAAAAGGTCTAGAAGTAAGAGTTTTTTGTAAGCTTTTGGAGATTTTGTTTAACCAGGCCAGCTGGACCTTAAACTGCCCAGCGACTTACAAACTGATTGACAAAAGGATGTGCCGTGTTATTATATAAATGTTCCTTGTCAGCAAGAAAACGTGTTTGCCGAAAATGAGTCTGGCTGACTCGCAAGTAGGTGTCTGTCGTGTGTGTTTATCTGACAGATCAGCTTTCTCAAGTGCCATGAGGTACTGTGGGGTGTGTGTGCTGTGTCGCATGTTTCTCTTGTCTGGCAAGGAGCCCCTTCATCGTGAAGGTTCAGTTCTTTAGAACTCATTTGTACCGGACCATTCGAAATGCATTCGAATCTGTCCACCTGGTCGATGCATCGACCACCTGTCATCATGACAACAAATCCGAGCTCTTAGTTTTCCATGAACGTCACACTTGTGTGGCGTTTTCTTTTTGCATAATTTTTCGAGCATACCTTCAGTGTCGCCAAATATTTCAATCATTTACATAAACTGGGTATTTCTACATACCATAAGTGAGATGGATGGTTTATAATCAATACATGTCGCACATCCGTGTAGGAGTTATAAGAGGTGGACCGTCTCAAGAATATGAGGTCTCTTTAAAAACAGGTCAGCATATACTAAATATGTTGAAGACTGAGCCACTTTCTTTGACGTATACAGGAGTGGATATTCTCATAGATAAAGCTGGTATTTGGCACATAGATGGTTTTCAAGTGACGCCTGAGATTGCCATGCGCAGGGTTGATGTTGTTTTCAGTACACTCAAAGGCGAGTTTGGTGAAGATGGTAAGATACAAAATATACTAGAGCTTTTTTCAAAGCCTTATGTTGGCTCAAGAGCTTATGCTTCTGCATTATCACTGAACAAAGGTCTGTCAAAAGAGCATTTTAAAAAACATGGTATAAAGACTCCTTACCACAAAGAGCTGAACCTACCTGATGGTGAGGATTTGTCACCGACTGCTGAGGGATTGTTTAAAACATTTCCAATGCCTGTAGTCGTAAAACCCAGAGGGCAAGGTTCATCGCTTGGAGTGTCTTTTGCATCTACTTTTCCCGAGCTCATAGAGGCTCTTGAGCATGCCAGAGGTTTTTCAAACGAGGTCATTGTTGAAGAATACATAAGCGGTAAAGAGATCATCTCTGGTTTCATAGAGGATTTTCGTGGACAGGATCTTTACCACATGTTTCCAGTAGAGGTTCATCCTCACAAAAACATGGTAAAGCTCAGTGATATGGTTGCAGATGAAGAGTCTGTTAATGTTACTGTGGACGACCTCTCACCCGAGGAGAAAGCTATAGCAGAGGAGTTGGTTGAAAATGAGGTTATTGCCAAAGCCGTGTCTGAGGCTGAAAAGTTGGCGGGTGAGAACGGTGAGTTTTTTGCAGGTGGCCATATAGCGTCAACACAAGATCACGTCGCATCACCTTATGCCAAGCATCCTGCACATGAAAAGATGTTTGATTGGGGTAAGAAATACTCAGGTGCATATGACCACAAGTCACCATCGCATTTGACCCATGAAGAAAAAGAAACCATAAAAGAGGTCATGGAAAAGATCCATAGGGAGTTTAACTTAGATCATTTTGCAACAGCTGACTTTATAGTGAGTCCCAAGAGGGGTGTGTATATCCTAGAGGTCAATACGTCACCTCAAATGCACCAAGAATCACCAATATATAAGTCACTAGAGGCTGGGGGAGTAAAAGACCACCAGTTTATAGAGCACCTCATAAGACTTGCCCTAAAGAGAGGAAAATAGTAATATATCAATCATTGTTTGGAGGATGATTAGAAACAACAAACATACGGGCCCTTAGCTCATTTGGTAGAGCGCCTCATTTGCACTGAGGAGGTGGCAGGTTCGATTCCTGTAGGGTCCACCCGAGTAGACACAGACGCTGAAAAGGCGTCTTTTTGTGTTATGCGCACTACCCACCAAAACATATGCTACAATTTACACATTAAGCAAAACATAAAAAGCAATCATTTTATAATCCTAAAAAACATGAATCCTCAAGAAAACAATCAAAATCAAACTCCTTACCAACCTCAAGCGGATGTTCCAACACCAGCAACGACAATGCCAGTTACATCTCCAGAGTCTCAACCGCAAGCACAACCTACACAAGTGCCACCTGCTCCTGAAGCCAAGATAGGGAAGTTCAAGGCAAGCCGAATGATAGTAAAAGAGTCTTGGGCAATACTTATGCAAGATAAAGAGTTGGCATTGTTTCCGATAGTATCGTCGATTGTTAGTTTGATAGCGCTTATAGTAATGTTTGCTGTGTTTTTCTTTGTATCACTATCTGGTAGTCTGGCCAATATAGAAAACATGAGCCAGACAGGTGCAGACGCCATCTTCTACGCAGTGCTGTTTGTCTACTATGTCATAATGTTCACAATAACAAA
>JAIXXV010000009.1 GCA_027490575.1 bacterium
AAATGACTGCAAGATTTGTTATGAATCTATCAGCTGTTGGTGGTGCTATCAGTAAACCAGTTGTTGGGAATCCAACAGCTGGAAATAGTAACTTCACAGTCGTATTTGTTGGTCCAAATGGAGTAGAAATACCGGCTACAAGCTATACTATCAGCATGTCACCTGATTCAAGTGTTGCTGTGGGCAAAACAGGTAAGGTAACGATAGTGGCTAAGGTTCCTGCTACAAGTGTATCTACCGGTGGTTCTTATAGAGCTTATATAAAAACATATAGATTAACGCTTGATAGAGCCGAGGTATCTAGGACTTTCACTGCCTCAGAGTTCACTACACCTACCGCTGTTACTTTCGTTAAATAGCATTTCTCCGAAGTAAATCACGGCACAGTACAAATAAAACCATAGTAAATGTTTTAGAAAAAAGCACTTTTGAATAAGTGCTTTTTTTTGTTACAATAATAAAAAACAAAATGAAATCAAAAAAAATAGAACTTTTTACATTCGCTATAAAAACAATTTTACTCATTATAATATTTTTAGGGTTCCCTTTTTTCTTAGGAGTAATTGCGTTTAATTATTATGCTGAGGCTACAAGCCTTGTATCTGTCCCAGACATAGAAAGACTGTAAAGATTTACTAAATCCTGCATCTTTATAAAACACTCCATGAACCTAATCCAATCCATCATCCTATCAATAGTTGAAGGTATTACTGAGTTTCTGCCGGTTTCTTCGACAGGCCACATGATACTTACAAGTCACTTGATGGGCATTGCTGATAACCCATTTACAAAAAGTTTTGAAATAATCATACAGTTTGCTGCAATATGTGCAGTAGTATTTTTATATTTCGGCAGAATTATCAAAAGTCGCGATTCTATTTTAAAGATTGTTGTAGGTTTCATACCTACTGCAATTATAGGGTTTACGCTGTACTCATTTGTTAAAAAGTATTTGCTAGATAGCCCTCTTGTGGTTGTAAGTGCTTTGTTTATAGGAGGTGTACTGATACTTTTCTTTGAATATATAAAAGGAAAAAAACTTGATTCAATAAGTGCGGCAACTAATACCGAGGTGAATTTACCTTTGCTTTCAGACATAACATACAAAAAAGCTTTCTTGGTTGGTCTTTGCCAGTCACTAGCCATCATCCCGGGTGTATCTAGATCAGCTGCTACTATTATAGGAGGAGAGGTAATGGGTATAAGTAGAAGGTCTATAGTTGAATTTTCTTTTTTATTGGCAGTTCCTACTATGTTTGGTGCCACAGCGCTAGATTTATATAAATCAAACTTTGATTTTACTCAAAACGAAATATTCTTACTAATAGTAGGTTGCGCAGTATCTTTTATTGTCTCAATTATTGCTATTAAGACTTTTATAAAATATATCCAAAACAACTCATTTAAAATATTTGGATATTATCGTATTGTTCTGGCAATCATTTACGCGGTTTTCTTTCTATAGATCGCCAATTGGCAGGACTGAAGCGAGCTTATGATTCTTAGCCAGATAACGGTCTCTGCATAAACATTTACTAAGAAATGATAAAGGTGTACGATGTCGGTATATGGCACCACTAATACTTGATGGAAAAAAGACTCAGAGGGATATATCTGAAGGTATGAGGCATTTTGTAAATGATCACGTAAAAAAAGGCTTTGTTAACCCTTGTCTTGCCATCGTGCAAGTAGGGGACGATAAGGCGTCTGATTCGTATATAAGAAACAAGAAAAAGTTTGGTGAAAGTATCGGTGTTCAGGTTTTGCATATTCATTTGCCAAAAGATATTTCTGAAGCTGAGGTTTTGACAGAGATAAAATCATTAAACACAGATGAAAGTGTGCACGGCATTATTTTGCAATTGCCTTTGCCAAGGGATTTAAACAAAGAATTGCTGATTGAGGCAATACATCATTCAAAAGATGTTGATGGACTTACATCTAAAAATGTAAAAGGCCTGTGGGTTGGATCAGACAAGTCGTTAGTGCCTGCAACCTCGAGGGGGATACTTACACTGTTAAAGCACTACAATATTGATGTGCGAGGTAAAAAGGTCGTTGTTATAGGTAGATCGGCTCTTGTTGGAAAACCGACAGCTATGCTTATGTTGAAGGAAAATGCGACTGTATCTATTTGTCACTCTGAGACTCCAAATATAGAGACGTATACACTAGATGCTGATATCATTATTTCTGCAGTGGGTAGACCTAGATTTATCACTAGCTATCACGTCAGACCAGGACAGATTGTGATAGATGTGGGTATTACTATCGATACTATGGATAAGGTGTGTAAGGGTGATGTAGACTTTGCCGAGGTTGCCCCTATTGTAAAAGCTATATCACCAGTTCCCGGTGGAGTTGGCCCCATGACCGTGTTGTCATTGTTTCAAAACCTACTAGATGTTTATACAAAAAAAGTGATACAATTATAAGTATATGAAATTTAAAGATTATTTTAAAAAGTACAATATTGTTGATTTCTCATCAGAAGAATTAAACAATTTTATCAAATGGTCAGTTATTGTTTGTGTCGGTATATTATCTTTGTTTTTACTAGTTAAGACTATTTCTGAGATTAAAAACTATGCATACATTGGAGAAGATCAACTTGCATACAGTACAATCTCAGTAAATGGCAAGTCAGAGATGTATGTATTGCCAGATATTACCACTTTCTCATTTACTATCGAGGGTAAGGCAAAGGAGATAGGTGGATCACAAAAGCTTGTTAATGATAAGAGTAAGGCTGCTATAGATCTAATAAAGTCTATGGGAGTAAAAGAAGGGGATATAAAAACTATAGGCTACTATACAAATACAGACTATAAGTCTCAGACTAGACCATGTAGCCCATCTATAGCTCCAAGTTATAGAGCGATGTCTGAAGGGGGGTATACATACACTGATTCTGTTGACCCATCAAAGCCATCAATCATGGCACCTGAGCCAGCGATGATGCCAGTAAAGTCTATAGTGCTTCCATGTGATGAAAATGATCAGGTACCAGTTGGATACACCACAACTCAATCAGTAGAAGTTAAGGTTAGAAATATCAAAGACAATCCTGCTCTAGTAGGAACTCTCATAGGTGAGCTAGGGCGAATGAGTATAAAGGCTGGAAGTCCATACAGTACAGTAGACAACCCAGAAAAGTATCAAAGCAAAGTCAGACAAGAGGCTATCATAAAGGCTAGACAGGAGGCCGAGGTTCTTGCTGATGCTCTAGGAGTCAGACTAGTGGAGATCATAGGTTTCAATGACAATGCAAATGGTGGATACCCAACACCTATGTATATGTCAGCTAGGGCGGGAGATATGGCTGTAAAGGAGGTTTCAAACCCAGTACTACCTACCGGTAGCACGCTCATAAGCTCTGATGTTAGTGTGGTTTTCAAGATAAAGTAGACATTGACACAGACCCAGAATCCATATAATATATAGATATCAATAAAAACACCCGAAAAGGGTGTTTTTAAATAGAAATTTAACATAAAAAAATGTCTATAAATAAATACATAAACGAAACAAGGGCGGAAATGAAGCATGTAACATGGCCTACAAAAAAACAGACTATTGTTTACTCAGCACTCGTAATCGTCATCTCACTTTTCACAGCTTTTTATCTTGGATTCTTTGATTACATATTTACTATGTTTATCAAATCAGTTATTCCTGGATTAAACTAGTCAGTCATCCATTCCGCATATTGCAAAGCATTGAAAAACATTGCAAACGGAATATTACAAACATAAACATTTAAAAAACTCAAAAAAATGTCAAAACAAGTTCAAGGCGAAAGAAACTGGTACGCAATCCACACATATGCTGGATATGAAAATGCTGTACTTAGAAATCTTAAACAAAGAATCGAGTCTCTAGGTATGGAGGACAGGATTTTTAATGTAATCGTTCCTGTTGAGAAAAAAATCAAGATTAAGGCTGGAAAGAGAGTAGAGGAAGAGGAAAAGATATATCCTGGTTACGTACTAGTGGACATGATAGTAACAGATGACTCATGGTATGTTGTGAGAAATACACCTCGTGTTACAGGTTTCGTCGGTTCTGGTACTACACCTGTTCCATTTGATAAAGCTGAGGTAGAGACACTCTTCAAGCGAATGAGTACTGAGAACATTAAGCATACAACTGACCTTGCTGTAGAAGACCTTATCGTCATCACAGATGGACCTTTCAAGGATCTTGAAGGTAAAGTTTCTGAAGTAGACACTGATCGAGGGAAGATAAAAGTCCTTGTTTCTATGTTCGGAAGAGAGACTCCTGTGGAGCTCGACTTCTTGCAAGTTCGACGAATGTAAGGTATCTTACTAATCACGGCCATACGCTAGAGCTTCTACTTGTCGAAATGGCCATAAATCAAAAAGATACCAAAATAGGCTGAATTTATGGACATTTTCAGCTAACAAATAACAAAAATTGGTTAAATTAAATATAAATTTATGGCAAAGAAAATAATAAAAAAACTAAAACTTCAAATCCCTGCTGCAAAAGCTACTCCTGCTCCACCTATCGGTCCTGCCCTAGGTCAAGCTGGTATTCCAATCGGAGAATTCGTTAAGAAATTCAACGATGCTACTGCACAAATGGCAGGGGATATCATCCCAACTGTTATTACAGTTTTCGATGACAGATCATACGATTTCATACTAAAGACACCTCCAGCAGCTAACCTTATAAAGAAAGCTATCGGAGTAGAGTCTGGATCTGGTAGTCCAAACACAAAGAAAGTTGGTAAGATCACAAAAGCTCAAATCAAAACTATCGCTGAGAGAAAGATGCCTGACCTAAACTCAAAGGACATCGAAGGTGCGATGAAAATGATTGAAGGTACGTGTAGATCTCTTGGTATAGATGTAGTAAATTAGTCAATATAAAATACCTAGACAACAGAAGTTTTCTGCTGAAAACTTCCTCTGCTCGCTGCAGCTCACAAGTGTCTAGGTATTTTATATTTCCTAATTTCTATCAGACTGGCTAAAGGTTATGATAAGCGGTAAATATAAATATAAAAAACCTACACGAAGCCTGGGGAGGCTAGCGTGTAGGTTGTTTGAGGTGAAGTGATGAAAAATCAGGCCGCCTCTTTTTCGACGTAAGTTAGGGGTGTTACGTCAAAGCGACATGGATGTGACAAAAGGTGCAGATACCGCGCGTCTTTGCCGGCAGGTGTGACACCTTTAACATACACATGTCTGCTTGCAAAATACTTACCTTCGTCAAACCCAACACTGCAGAACCCTTTGGCTGTAATGCGAAGCACTGAATCTGACCAGCAAGCAGGAACAAACACGTCGTCGGTTATGTCGGACGGGGTAAAGTTGCTGTTAACTTTGATTTCTAGCTTTGGGTTAAGAGCACCTCCAGTAACTCTGCAAATCACCGACTTCCCCCACGGCCCGACAGACATCAATTTGTTAAATGCAAAGAAGAGTGCTGAAGGTAACATCAATTGGTCAATGCTGGCAAGCTCGGCGAGTGACACTAATCCTTCCTGCAGAAGCTGTCCTACCTGACTTTCTTGGGCCGCGATCAGCTGGAGGGTTTCTGGATTGTTGGGCATGTAAACAGCCGGCTTTCTTTTTACCAGCGGTTGTTTAGGTGGTTTATTTTCTGAATTTGGCATCGTCTTGGTCCTTTCTTTCTGTATAGTTGTTCAAAGAACACCTGCCGTGCGTCGTGCACAGCAAACTGGTGCTGGGTGGATTATGCCTTTTTAACAGAATATTGTAAATAGCAAGGTCGGCCAGGCCAATTATAGTTAGAACACACAGATTAAAAATGCCTTGCGAGTTGCAAGTGCGGTATGTCAGGTCAATCTAGTAAATATAAAACATACGAGAAAAGAGACTTGTGAGTTGCAACGAGAAGAGGAGATTTTCAGCAGAAAACTTCTGTTGTCTTGTGACATGTATTATTGAAATTACTTCCCACTACTCCCAAAAGCACCTTGTCCTCTCTCAGAATCAGTAAGCACCTCAACCTCTAGTATATCA
>JAIXXV010000014.1 GCA_027490575.1 bacterium
CACTGCTATTAGTGACACTGATAATGTCGCGATTATTATTTTTGAGGTTGTTTTAGAATATTTTTGATTCATATTTGTCATTGATTTGATTTATTATTAAGTTTCGTTAGGATTTTATTGGCTTGTGTTTGATAAACTCTCGTCTACTAATTTTTCTAATTCGCTGTCTATGCTGTCATCCATGCCGTCTTCTATAATGTCTCGGGCTGTGTCTTTTTCGATGAGCTCGTTTTCGCTTGCGTCACCTGTACCGGGTGCGACCATTGGTGGACTCGAACTATCTGTGGAAACTGACTCGGTTTTACTTTGTAAATCATTTGCCTGAGTATGAGTATTGTCGGCGCCAGTGTGAAAGTTTTCTAACTCAGTTTTTACAAGCTCAAAGTTTGGTAACTTGTCCAAACTCTCTACACCGAGGTATGACAAAAGCTCCATTGACGGTTCATAGATGGATGTCCGGCTATCTGTGGGTGAAGGTTTTTTTGTGATCAAGCCTCTGATAAGTAAATTTCTAAGTATGAAAGTGGAGTTCACGCCTCTAACATGGTCTATGTCACTTCTTCTAACTGGTCCTTTATACAAAATGATTGAAAGTGTCTCAAGCGATGCTTTACCTAGATCCTTTGATAGTTCTTCTTTTGTAACCTCCTCTATGAGCTGGCTTGCTTCTGTTGATGTGCCAAGTGAATATTCACCCGCTAGCTCTTGTAGTATCACGCCCTTGTTTTCCAGAGTTGACTTAAGTCTCTGTAAAGACCCTGCAACTTCCTTTTCAGGTAGCTTTGTTATCTTTGCAAGCTCTTTTGCAGTCATAGGCTCACCCTTCCAAAAGAGTATTGCCTCAACTATATTGTCTGTCTTCGAGAACTCGTTCATGACGTACATTATACTTATTTTTGATGTTTTTGGCTATGATGTTTTATGAATGTTTTAAGCTCTTATTACAGTTAGAATTAGCTGACTATTTAACTTTATTGCAACTCTTATAGTGTGCTTTTGCCTAATGTATAAAAATAGCCCCGCTCAATCGAGCGGGGCCCTACCAGTAACTGGGTTGAGAATCACCTGTCACGGATAACGGCGTTCAGCAGGTTGATGAACCAACCTGGCGCTGGTCTTGGTGTCGATCCTTTTCTTATCCTGATGTAACTTTCTCCTGTGACCCCGGTCTTTCCCAGCACGACGCCGTATACTTGATACTCGGCTAGTCCTTGTATGAAATCAATGATTTGCATTTTTATCCACCTTTCTTTTGTTTCGTGGTATGCCCTGTTCTTGAGTTGATTGAGATCTATTCAAGGCGTTAATTTTGGCATGAACCATCCTTTTGATTTCGTCTGGTTCAGTGTCTCGATAAACTCGAAGTGGCTTCATGCCTTGCCTGACTGCCACTAGCATCGTCTCTTTTTTTCTTTTCTGAAACTGTTCTCTTTTGGTTGGCTTGCGAGACTTAAGAAAAGGCGCTCCTCGTAAGCCCTCAGTGTACCCATTGGTTGGCTCATAACCTAAATCATCCGATCTTCTTGAATTCATGAGATCCCTTCCGTATTGGTTTGTTGTGAAATATCTACTTCTATAGGCAAACATCTCCTGTAGAATCTAGTAAAACATTATCAAATATACACTAAAAGTAAAGAAAACTTTTATCTAATACCTCGGCACTCCCAAACTCTGAGTCTCCATTTGTATTTCATCAAACAAGCCTTCTTGGTGAGCGTCAATCGTGCCTTGCTTTACCAGCTCAAGCATTGCCAAAAAACTCACTATGACATGTACCCTCTCGCCTTTATCCAATGAACTCTTTCCACCACTGAAGTCTCTGAAGCTCATTCGCACCGCTGACTTTATACGTTCGGTCAATCTACCAATCATCTCCTCGAGACTCACAGTTTTTCGTACTAGTACTTTTGGTTCAGTTTTCGGTTTTGGTAATGATGTCAGTACCCGCCCTATCGCTTCAGTGATTTGTTCAAGTGTGATTTCTCTACTTGGTGCAAAGATTGGTCCTATGTTTGATTTGAAGTTACCTTCGAAGCCTCCTCTTGGGAAAATGATTTTTTGTCCAAAAAGTTTTTGCACAGTAAGGCTGGCTTTTCTAAATATCTCAAGCTCTTTCAAGCGACGTTCAAGGTCCGCAATATCTGTAGTTTCCTCTTCTGTAAGTGTCAGAGTTGGCAAAAGCGACTTTGCTTTTATCAAAAGAAGTGTTGATGCAATATATATGAACTGTGTTCTGTCACCTAGTGAATAGTCGGCAAGTCTGTTGATGTAGTTGATGTATTCATCAGTAACTTTTGCGAGCGAGATGTCGTTTATAAAAAGCTTTCTCTTTTCAATGAGCGTAAGTAGTAGATCGAGTGGTCCTTCAAAGACTTCGGTTTTGATGGTGAAGGTTGGTTTGGGTGCTGTTTGATCCATTAACCTATATATTACTATATTTTTGGGTTTATGGTGCTTATTTATAAAAATTGAAAGAATGTCCTTCTTATGATATATATACCTTGCACTTTCATGTCAGACCTGAGAATCGGAATCGTCTCAGAAGTATGTCGGATTCTGGGCATAGAGGCTCGCCCTCTATTGTTTGCCAGATAACACGTGTCGGAGTACCAAATCGAAATGTGGTTTAGTAGGTATGGTACACACGCGGCCTATCAGCTTGTTGGTAAAGGGTTAGGAAGCCCGAGGTAACAGCTCACCAAGGCGACGAAGGGTAGCTTGGTCCAGTGAGGACCGGGCACGATATGTCTGAATGTTTGGGGTGTGTCCCTTGTCTCTATCACTTGAAAAAGAGCCACGGATTAGATACCCGGGTACACGTAGTTCAAGATGAGACAAGGGTCTTTTTTTGTACAGAATACGCTAAGTAGTCGTTTAGGAATGTGTTTCAATAAACCTGATATTTACTTTATATTGACAATATATCTGATATCATGTTATAATATAAATAATAAGAGTTCCTTGAAAGTTGGTTTTCCGCAGTCCTACAAACTTCTTCTGGTGGATTTTCTGAACAGTTTATTTATTGATATTTCACATATTTATAAATAAACTGGTCAGATGTCTTCCGTATGGTTGTACTTCTTGTCTAGTAGATCTTGTCACCTGTGATTTAAAGTCAAACAGCGTGAGCTTGTCCGCGAGACATTGGAGAATTCATAAGATGAAAAAAGTTATCATACCAGCTGATGGTGTGCAGAGTGCGAATTTCAAAATGATCCGCCTTCAAAAAGGAGTGAGTCTTCTTCCTGAGGTCTCAGTGTGCATCACTGTTGATTCAGAGATGACATGCTTACTCCATGTTAACTTCAGCGACAGAAGAGAGTCGATTGATTTATCACCTGAGAACTTGGTCTCCCTTTCTCAAAACGTAAGGGTCAACGCGGACATTAAAGCGGCTGATATTTTAAATCCACATCATATTGTTGAGCATCTCATTGCGGATGTTTACAACTTGTGCTGTGACCGAAGAGACTCTGGCTTCGAAATTTACCTTGTGGCGGCTCAAGGCGAGAACTTTCTCGTGGAGGACATATCAGTGCTTGTCGATAATGAGACGGCATCGAGGTTTTTGAAGTTCTAACGTCACCAACTTGGTTAGCAAACCCTCACCCTCCCCTCGAGCTCACGCTCGGCGGGGAGGATTTTTTATACCCCAACGATTATCAAAGATATTACAATGATAATTATTATAAACACTATATAACTCACTTCAATCTTGTTAAACATTGATTGTACCCTGCCAAAAGCTCCATCGAATTTACTACTAAAAGTAGATAGTAAGATCAATCCAACGAGTATAATTCCAACAATTAAATTAAGCATAACTGTAACTGATACCTGCTACTTGTTAACTGAAATCCCCAACTCCTTCAACTGCGTTCTAGAAATCTCACTTGGTGACTCCATCATCGGATCTCTTCCCTCACCTGTTTTAGGGAATGCTATAACCTCACGAATGTTTGGTTCGTTTTCGAGTATCATCATAAGTCGGTCGAAGCCCCAAGCAATACCACCGTGTGGAGGTGTACCACTTCGGAGTGCGTGCAACATGTGGGCAAAGTTCTTCTCGACAGTTTCTTGAGGGTAACCCATTATCTCAAAAACTTTCATCAAAGCATCGGCTCTATGGTTACGCACACTTCCTCCTCCTATCTCGTATCCGTTTAGAACTATGTCGTACTGTGAGGCTATGATTGTGTCTAGATCTTTGTCTTCTGCGTTACCGGCCATAAGTTTGTCAAAGTGTTCAGCTTTTGTTCCTGAAAATGGGTTGTGCGTAAATGTCCAAGCACTTGTACCTCCTCCTTCGCCGTTTTGACCAACACCTCCTGCACCTTTTTCATTCTTCTCAAAGAAAGGAAAATCTACTACCCAACAAAAAGCCAATAGGTTTGGATCCTCTTTGTCTTCTCTTATGTCTGGTCGGTCTATCTGGTACTTTTCCATTGCCTCTTTGTAAGGGATACGTGGAAATGGTATTTGTTGAATACGTTTGTGGGGGTAAAGTTTTTCTACTATCTCTATGAGTAGCTTCTCAGTCACATTCATAATATCTTCTTCTGTTGCAAAAGAAAGTTCCATGTCTAGTTGTGTAAACTCTGGCTGACGATCACCTCTAGTGTCTTCGTCACGCATACATTTTGCAAACTGAAAATATCTTTCCATACCAGCCGACATCAACATCTGTTTGTACTGCTGTGGAGATTGAGGAAGTGCATAAAAAAGTCCAGATGATATACGAGATGGAACCACATAGTCACGTGCACCCTCTGGAGTAGACTTTGTAAGTATAGGAGTTTCAATCTCAGTAAAGTCTATAGCTGTCAAAAAGTTTCGCACGTATTGCATGATCTTTGCACGATTGCGAATGTTTTTCTGTAGCCGCTCACCTCGGAGGTCAACATATCTGTACTTAAGTCGCACCTCTTCACTCACCTCTCTAGTATCGGCGTGTATGTCAAAAGCAGGAGTCTCAGCTTCGTTTAGAATCTTCATGCCGAGTATTTCTAGCTCAATATCACCATTTTGTTTGTCCGCTTGCACGTTTCTCTCTGGTCGAGGGTTTACTTTGCCATGCACTTCTACTACCCATTCAGGACGAGTCGTAGAACCTACAGCGTGAGCATCAGTCGCATTTGGAAGTATCACACCTTGGACCTTTCCAGTCATATCACGAAAATCAAAAAAGATAAGCTTTCCTTGGTCTCGGCGAACGTCTACCCAGCCCTTTATGACAACTTCATTTCCAGAGTGGCCCTTTAGATCTTTAATATATACTCGGTTTTGTGACATGGTTTGTGGTGTTTTTACTAATTATTATGGGCTGAGTATAGCAGAAAAATGAAGGTGGTGCATTATTGGACTGACAATTTCAATCTTTATGCTATTTTGCACTATGCCGTCGCTACAGAATACTCTGTTGGCAGAACTATTCCCTCAACTCTTTCAAGTCGGTGTTCTATGTTGTCTAAACGAGTGTGTACCTCGTCAAATCCATGTTTTGTAATTATGGCAAGTTCATCTATTTTTTCATCTATCTTGTTCTCCAGGTTGGTTACTATTCTACGTTCCATTGAAACTAACTTGCCGTCAATTCTTTCTTCTGTGGCGACCAGTTTGCCACCGATTCGGTCTTCCACTGCGACTAGTTTACCATCAAATCTTTCTTCCATAGCAACTAGTTTACCGTTGATCCTTTCTTCCATTGAAACTAACTTGCCGTCAATTCTTCTCTCTACATTCTCCTCACTAGCTAATAATCTAGGTTCTAATACCTCAATTACTACGTTTTTTATAATATCTATGTCTTGAGCGGTCAACATTATAGTATTTTGTTAGTGCTAATGATTTAATTATACAAACTTCATATTAAATTTCTATAAATATTTTATGAATTTAATAGATACAACATAATAATTTATCAATTCAATAGTAATTTCTTGGAAACCATTGATCGCAATGACTAATTCTTAATTTGTCTCCTGTCTCCCTCAACTGTGAACTACTAACTGTAACCTGTTAACTGTTTATACAACCAATCCCACAACTTTCTTGACCTTTTGCACTAGCGGATGAGTTACCTCTCTCATATGAGCTCCATTTTGAGCTAGCATACTTCGTACCGCATCTTTATCCTTTGCTATCTCAGCTCGTCTGTCTCGTAGTGGCTTGATGAAGGCACATAGATCCTCAGTCAGAGCATCTTTTAAGGGCTTGTACTTCCCTTCTGTTGATTTGTAAAATTCGATCAAAGATTCTTCTGACTCTAGGTAGTTTTTTCCGCCAGCAATCAAAGTACTGTTGCCTATAAAAAGTTTATGGATAGCGAATACGTTCTGTGGTATACCATCCGCACTTGATCCAGAGTCGGTCACTATCGAAGCTACGAGTTTTGCAATATCCGCATCTTCTGAGAAAAGTGGTATATGATTGTTATAGCTTTTGCTCATCTTTCGCCCGTCTATACCAGGAACTGTCTCTACTTCTTCCTTTATAAATACTTCAGGGAGTTTTAATATGGCTTGTGATGGGTCACAAAACTTACCGTCACCACAAAAAGTACGATTGAATTTTTCTGCTATGTCGCGAGCGTATTCTACGTGTTGCTTCTGATCTTTTCCTACAGGCACAATATCTGCATTGTGTATCAAAATATCTGCTGACATGAGTACTGGATAGTCAAAAACGCCGACATTGATTTCTTTGTTCTTTGCTTCAGCATCTTTGTATGCATGTGCCCTCATCAGATATGGCATAGTAGTAATACAGTTGAATATCCAAGTGAGCTCGGTAACTTCTGGTAGGTCTGATTGTTTGAAAATAGTAACCTTATCAGGGTCAAGTCCTATGGCGAGGTAGTCCATTGCGAGGTCGAGAGTTGACTCGGCAAGTTCAGGACCACTGTGAATGCTTGTAAGTGAATGAAGGTCGGCAATGAAAACTCTCATTTCCTTTTCCTCACTATCAGATGCGTGACCAGATATACCATTTTGCAGGTCTACTAACTGCTTCATCATTCCAAAGTAATTCCCTATATGAGGTCTACCTGTGGACTTTATACCTGATAATACGATTTTTTTAGTTGGATTTTGCATAGGATCTGTCATTGTTTTAGTGGTTTACAGTATATCAAAATAGCATAGTGATTGACTAGCGTCGACTATTAACCGTAAAAAACTATCACAAACTCTACAACAAGGCGCATCGAAATCTTGAATGCCAGCCAATCAAAATATATAAATAAAAAGCCGACCTGCCAGAGTATATGCACCTTGCAATACTATGGAGGTCGGTTAGGTACCAGATGTTTGAACAGGCCACTGTGGCTCTCAGCTGCTCATCATGAGACAGCTCGAGTCGTCATAAATCTCTGCGAGCAAATCCTCGAGGAATGCAAGATTGTCAAATCCGATCAGGAAACCCATGTGAGAATAGTCCGCGTGGACATATTCACCACCCAGTTTTCTTGCAACCCTTTCTGCATGGCTTGAACGGATCATTAGGTCGCGCTGTCCACCGAACACTGTAGCCGAGACACCTTGTCTCTTTAGTGTGTTAGCAATTGGCTCACGAAGTTTCCAGGCCAGATTGAACCTTTTTGTGAAGTTCGCAGCAATCACTCTTGGGAACCAAAGTCCAGAAACCCTTTCAAACGTGTCTTGCATTTTGCGTGACATGTCGTCTCCTGCCAGCAGTAGCTGGTGGTACTCATGAGAAAGCCTGAATGGCTTTGCCCAGGGTAAACCTTTTGACCAATAGCCCTTATGCATGAGCATGAGTCTGATGACGTAGTTCGGTAGAAAATCGCCAGGAAGTGGAGGAGGTGCAATGAGCACTATTTTTCCAATCCTGCAGTTTTCGGCCAACACTTCCTCGTCCACCATCTGGTTAATGATTGATGCGTAGCAGATAGCCACATTGCACCCTGCGGAATGAGCTACAACTACTCCGTCGATTGGAAATATTCCTTGGTCGACAAGCAGCTGGGCTTGCTCCACTACCCCCATGTTTTTTAGGGCTAAAAATCGGAACTCTCTGTGCCACTCGAGGTTTAAAATGTTTGGCAAAGCCTCACATCCTAGTCCCAAGAAGAACAGTTTCTTTTCTGAGTACCTAATAATCCTTCGATTTCCAGGTCCTCTCCTTGCCATGGTTTGCATTTTGCTTACCCTCCTTTCAGTTGGGTTTTGACCAAGTAGGACTTGGTCTGGGTTGGTTGGTTTTTAAAGAGCGCGGCGAGACTGTATAGTACTTGCACACTGCTTTTTCTAACATAACTATACCACGATACCTACATTGTAGCAAGTTTGATATGGAAAGAAGATCCTTTGTCGAGGCCTGGTGAAGTTGCCCATATATCACCATGGTGAGCTTCTATGATTTCTTTGGCCACATATAAGCCAAGACCTGTACCGATGATATTTGTTTTTGAAGCATCTGGTGCACGAGTGAACTTTTGGAAGAGCTTAGGAATGACATCTGGATGTATTCCAACCCCGGTGTCTGAAACAACTAGTTCTAGGTACAATACATTGTCTATACCCGTAACTTGCTTAAGTTCAATCTTCACATTGCCTTTAGGCGTATATTTGATTGAGTTGTCTACTATATTGCTAATAACTTGGCGAATTTTTCCTTTATCTGCATTCACAATCCATTTATCAGGTTTAAAGTTTGCTGGTATTACTTTATATGAATCCTTTTGTGGTGCTGTTAAAATACTATGTATGATACTTGGCTCATCTTCTTTTATATGTCGCTCAGCTGTTGTCGTGTAAGAAAATCCAAGACCTGTATTCAAAATCATTGGCCTAAAACTCTCAACCACCTCTTTAACAAGTTCCTCTAGGTTAAATATAGAAAAAGCGTATTGCATTTTACCTTGTTCTATACTAGATATGTCTAGATAGTCTCCTACTATAGTCACAAGGTTTTCTGTAGATTGGTAAATGGTTTGTACAGCCTCTTTTTGAGCCGGTGTAATATCACCAAAGTCACCTTCAGATACCATCGATGAATAACCTTTTATGGTGGCAAGTGGTCCTCGTATTCTATGACTTGCAAGGGACACGAACTCTGATTTTTGTTCGTCTATCTTTCTAAGTTGCACATTCACATTTTCAAGATCCTCTGCTAGCTTCTCAATCTGATTTCTAGCCCTGATCTCTTGTCTAACACTTCTAACCAAAAACACTCCAATGATAGTCGTAGGTATCAAAAGTACAAAGTTACCAATCTGCTCATTTCTAGTAGTGGATATGATTGCTCGAAGAAAAATAAAGAGCCAAAGTGTAAATGTGAAAAGCTCTACAGTTATAACCTTTGTATCAAAAAGCTTATGTCTGTATATACCGTAAAGCACAACCATCACAAGTATTAGACCAAATATAGGTCCTGCCCATATGTAAGAATAATTGTAAACTGGCAGCACCAGGTTGAACCAAAGACCAAAAACATATGCAAAACCTGAACCTTTTATGATAAATGATAATTGTTTTTTGATTGCCTTATCATTTATATTTCTATAATACGAAAGTATAAGATTTATATATGCCCAACATAGAAAGACAAATACTATTGAGCTAAAGGTCAGATATCCAAACATCGATATCTCAACTTTTTTTGGTGCAGACATTATTATGTCTTTGAGGATAAATCCTTCTTGATGTGCAATAGTCATTGCAAGCAAAGTTGTAGCTAGTACTACAAAAACCTGTGCAATTTTTGATTTTGGTTGTGAGCCTGGAAATGATAGTGTAAACAATAGAAAGAAACTTATAATTCCTATTGCAGCTATGTAGTAGATCTTGGCAAACCAAGAAGCCAATATCTCACTATCAGTTGATATAAAAAGACCAAGGCCTAGTGCCCAGAAAGATATAGACATGATCATTCCTGTATAACAAATAAAGTTAAAGTCTCTCTGACCCTTTATCATGTTGTAACTGATGTATGCAGTTACAATTGCTATTATGTATAAGAATATTGTTTCTGTACCCATTTGCTTGTTTTAAATGATTCGGTACATCTATCTGACGTGATGTTTCTTCCCCTCTACTTTCCATGTGGAACCATATGCTCTATCTACTGCCTATACTCACCAATCTCAATGAAGAAAGTTGACCCTTTACCTACTCCTGCTGACTCAGCCCAAACTCGCCCATGGTGTGCTTCAATCATTTTCTTGGCTACATATAGACCGAGACCTGTGCCCAATATGTTGGTCTTTGAGGCATCAGGTGCGCGAGTAAATTTCTCAAAGAGTTGTGGTAAGACATCTGGATGTATACCTACACCATTGTCTGATATTGATATTTGTATTTTGCCATCGCCGGTGTTTCTAACCCATACATGTATTTCGCCTTTTGGAGTGTATTTGTTTGAATTGTCCAAGAGGTTGCTTATAACTTGCTTGATCTTACCTTGGTCACCGTTGACCATATAGTTTTTGTTCATTTCAAAATCAAAAGTCAGCTTGTTACCGGCTAGGTCAACGTTTGGTTGTAGTTCTGTAATGATTGTTGATACTAGTTGTTGAATATCAAAGACTGTGAAGTCATATTGCATACGACCTTGCTCAATACGTGATACGTCCAGATAGTCATTGACCAAAACTACAAGGTCTTGAGTGGAAGTGTATATCTTTTCCATGGCGTCTTTTACCCCGTCTTTGACCTCACCGAAGTCTCCTTCAAGCAACATCGAAGCATAACCTTTGACCGCAGTCAGTGGCCCACGCAACTGGTGACTTGCAAGCGACACGAACTCTGACTTTTGTTGGTCTAGCTCACGGAGGCGGATGTTGGTTTTTTTGAGGTCGTCGGCTAGAGTTTGGATTTTTTCTCTAGTTTGAACTTCTTTCTTTACGCTTTTAATTAGGAACAGTCCAACCACTATCGTCATTGCTAGCAAGCCAAGATTTACCAAGGTTTCGTTTATGTCCTGTGATACCAATGCTCGTATTAATATGAATATCCACAAACTGAATGTGAATATTTCAGAAGTTATTACTTTTGCGTCAAATAATCTATGTTTGTAAACTGCATAGAAAACAATCAAAACCAAAAGCATTCCAAATAGTGGGCCCGCCCATACGTAATCATATGTATAAATTGGAAGTATTAAGTTGAAGATCATTCCTCCGATATAAGGAACCATTGTCCCAAAAAGAATAGTCTGTATTTGCTTTTTCTTATCTATATCAACCTCCTCTCTATATGATTTATAAAGTTTAATAAAGGATAATAGTATTACTATTACAAAGTATGAAAAATACAAGGTATATGTTCGTGTATCAATGTCTACGAATTTAAATTTTCCTAGATATACGTTTGAAAAAATAAAATCATTAAAATAAAATATAGAGAAAGAAATAGCTAGGAATATCGGCACAAAAATGTTTTGAACTGTACTGAGCACAGGGCTCTTTTTTGGAAAAGAAAAAGAAAATAGTAAGAAAAAAAGTGGT
The DNA here is from genome assembly GCA_027490575.1 of bacterium. Taxonomy (GTDB): domain Bacteria; phylum Patescibacteriota; class Minisyncoccia; order Phycocordibacterales; family CAIZLB01; genus VEQN01. Next base: position 11,471 of record JAIXXV010000014.1, read on the forward strand.
ATTGAAAGTGCAGCTACGTAATATGATCTTGCAAAAATCTCGGCTAACTCTAGATTTTGTGTAATATCAAAAAATGACACACCGAATGACCATATTCCAACTGCAAATATGAACATTGCAAAGACGTTGTTCGAGTAACTTTGTTTACTTCTCAATATGAAAAGACATAGATAGGTTGTTATAATTGAAACCGTAAAAAGTAGTATATTTTTTACTTCCATTTTTTAATTCTTACTAGCTACAATTATAGAATGAATCTTCAATGGTTCATAGTAAACTTTCATGTCTAGATGTGAAAAACCAGATTCATGTACAAGCCTAGCTATGTGCTCTGCTGACCTATAGATCATAGGCCACCCAATAGCCTTTGTCACAAACTTTTTTTCAGAATTGTGATTGATGTTTGCTGTTATGAATTGACCACTCTTTTCTAGAGAAGAATGTATCTTTTCGAATATCCTTTTAGCCTTTTCATCATCAAAATAGTCCATAAGCCCAACCATTTCCACTATAGAATACTTCCTAGAGTTCTTATCAAGAAATCCATTTACGGTATCGTTTATCCATTCATATTTGTAATTATCAGAATTTATACCTTTCATGGTTTGTAGCAGTTCTACACTATAATCCAAGGCACTTTGATTTTTGTCTACAAAAGTTATGTTTACCTTTTTTGAAGTCGGATTATTTTCAAGTGCTTCTAAAACAGCCCTGGCAGATCCGGCAGCTATACTTACGACGTTGATCTCGTCTTTTGAATCATTAACGATTAGTTCTTTAAGGATGGTGTCGATTTCATTCTTTACTATCTTAAGTCTGTTTCTAACACCTTTGGAGTTATTTGTATTAAACCAAATTGTATGAGACAGTTTCTCGTAAAACTTTTTGACTAAATGCTTATTTCCATTGCTGTATAATATTTCCAGAGCCTTGTGTGTCGTTGCGTTGTCGACTATATCACTAACCGACTTGTGACTCTTTTTTACCAGTGACCTAGATTTTATTGGTAATAGATTAAGTATAGGTATTAGTAGTATGTTAAGGGATTTTCTTATGAGACTGTTGGTCTCAAGTTTAAGATGTTTCGGGTTGTGTATCTCCACCTTCTTTTTCATTTGGGCTTCTATTTCTTTCATTTATGTTTTTACTAAATTAATTACTTCACTATTGTACACTAAAATGTTATTTTCAACATATTATTTACTTATTAACATTTCGCACGTGGGCTATACGCTGCTAACTGTTTATTGCTAACCGCTATCTGCTAACTACTAGCCCCACCACCTTCTCCCTCAAATCCTCCGCTGACTCCTCATATGTCCTACCAGTTGGTAAATACTCAGCCTTACCAATGTTTATAGTAATGTTTCGCCCCTTTATCTTTATTCCAAAAGGTAAAACTTTTGTATGTGTTGAAAGTGCTAGCGCGGTAACACCTCTTTTGAACATACCCACCTCACCTGTCCTGCTGATACGTCCTTCTGGAAACATTGCCACTATACCTTTATTTTTTATAATTCCCTTGGCTCTATGTAGGTTTCTCTGGAGACCAAGACCTTGCTCGATAACGAATACTCCGAATAAGCTATATACAAATTTCACTATACCAAGTTTTGCCATTGTATTCATGAATGGGTCAATAAACTTATTCACTGCCATAAATCGCATTGGAAGAAGTCTTGAAAATGGTCCTACAGCAAGTCTGAACAAAAAACTATCATAAAACTTTACGTGGTTTGAAACCATGATGAGTGGCGACCTCAGGCCTCTGAGGTTCTCTCTACCATGTATCCTTACTCTAAAAAGTATATTGAAAAGCGGCCAAAATAAAAACCATGAGAAAAATTGAGTTGTAGCTGAGTATGACTTTATCGAAAAACACATAAATGCATTTAGTTTTCTATAGATCTTTTTCCATAAAACTCTAACTAACAATACAAGCTCATCGGTAATATTGCGCATAAAATAAATGACGACTTTAGAAGGGTCGCCAAGAGCATTAATATTGAATTGTAAATTCGGAAGATTATTTTGGAGATTGTTCGGGAGACTTTGAATGCCACCGCTAGATGATCGCGGTTTGAGTGAAGGGTTTTGGTTTATATACCTGCCCCCTCCAAGCAGTATATTGTTCTGCTTAATTGTAGGCATTTCTTGTTATTTAAGTAATTATATCATAGCATATTTTATCGAAATTGGCAAATTGTGGGTTTTTTGATTTTGACAAAAACTTATCTCGTCTTAATTTTTAATTGCTCTGGTGTCGGGCCATTATCAATTCTTAATTCTGCCCCCCGCTCTTGCCCCTAACTGTTACCTGACACCTGCTACCTGTCATCTGTTAGTATCTCCTACCCGTCATCCAGTAAACTACAAATACTGGTACAGCCACTGACACAAAGTATCCTAGACTGCTACTTAAGAATGTTTGTATTTCTTTTCCGAAACCAAAGATGTCTTTGTAAGGCAAAACGTGGAAAGTCAAAGCCGAAGTCAGTAGTACCACTGATACTGACAGCATCAAAGCATCGATGAATCCTACAAAGCCAGATCTATTTCCATCTGAATGTATAATACGTCTTGCGACAAAGAAAAATCCTAGAAATATAACTGCGAATATTAACACATGAGAATAGAAAACCTGATTCGCATTATCATTTAGAAATATAAGACTCTTTTTGAAAGGAAAAGAGGTGTATAGAACAAATGATGGATAGAAGCTCACTATGAGTGCAAATAGTGTCGACTTGCCTTTGTAAAATGAGAGTATGGTTAGGATCGCTACGACTACTATTAGTGTAATATTGAATGTGAACATGAGTACATTATAAATGATGTAGTGCATTAGCGCTATTTAATAATGCACATTTTCAATTTGTATCTCTTCAAATATATTTTGTAAAGAAATTATAACCCCTCATCTCTCAGCTCCTCTATCAACTTCTGAGCTTTCTTTGATAGACGTTGTGGTACATCTATCTTTATATGCAACATCAAATCACCACGCAAAGTTTTTGCATTTCTGGATGTATCTGGATTTGATGACCCTGGTCCATACGGCACACCTTTGCCTTTAACACGAAGTATCTCTCCGTGCTTGATGCCTTGTGGTATTGTCACTGTGATAGTTCCGTCCAATGTGTTTAGTTTGTACTCTGAGCCTAGCAAAGTATCTGTAAGTTTTATAATGGCGTCCATGGCTATGTTGTTACCCTCTTTTCGAAGTCTCGCTCCAGCAAAGTCACCAGATGGCTTTCTGACATGTATCTTTATATACAAATCTCCTTCTTTACCACCTGTGATTGCCTCACCTTTTCCAGCAACTCGGAGCATCTCCCCTGGCTCTATACCTGCCGGTATTATCACTTTTATACTGTCTTTGATACTCTCTGTGCCACGGCCCTTACAATGCTTACATTTATCTTTTGGAATCTTTCCTGTACCAAAACAAGTGTCACATGTTCTTGCTGATTGGAATGCACCAAATATACTTCTCTTTGTCTCAATAACCTGACCAGATCCTCCACAGTCCTTGCAAGTATCAAGACTTGAACCCTTGTCCGCTCGACTTCCTTGGCAAACATTACACGTAGATGTTCTATGTACTGAGAATTCTTTCTCCGCACCAAAGATACTATCTTCAAAATCAATCTCAATGTCTACTTGTATGTCAGATCCTTTTCGCACTGATGACTTTTTTGAACGTGCTCCACCACCAAACATACTTCCAAATATATCGCCTAGGTCAAACTCAACTCCACCTTGTCCACCAAAGCCACCAAATCCTTGACCTTGAGTAAAGCCACTAAAGTCGAAACCATCAAATCCTCCATAGCCTTGTCCGCCACCTCCTCCACTAAACCCAGGGCCAGCGCTACCAAACTGATCATATTGAGCTCTCTTTTGATCATCAGATAAAACAGAGTAAGCTTCATTGGCTTCTTTGAACTTCTTATCATCACCACCTGTTTTATCAGGATGATGCTCATGTGCAAGCTTTCTGAATGCTTTCTTTATTTCGTCCTTTGAAGCATTTTTACTTACTCCGAGTATTTCATAATAATCTTTTTGTGACATTTATTTGGCTTCGTTTATTTAACAATTACCGATTAAGAATTAGTAATTATTTGGTTATGATTTATAATTACTAATTCAGCCTGATAATCGTTAATCCAGTTTGTTAATTTGTAATCTTGCGCTTTAATTTCTTAATTCCTTAATTCTGCCGGCAAATTCTTAATTCTTAATTACTTTGTTTCAGCATCTCTAACGTTCTCCGCTGATCCATTGTCTTCTGCTGTATTTGCGTCAGCTCCAGCATTTGCATCAGTTGCCTGCGCACCATCTGCACCTTGAGCATTTTGACCAGCTTTAGCCATAGCTTCTCCAATCTTAGACATTTCGATAGAAAGATCTGCTGTAGCTTTTTTCAAAGCCTCTATGTCAGTTCCTTCTTTAGCTTTCTTTAGATCAGCTATCTTTGCCTCTACTCCAGATATTATGTCAGCTGAAACTTTGTCTTTATTATCATTAACAGCCTTTTCTGCAGAGTAAAGAGTATGATCAGCTGTGTTTTTTACATCCACCTCATCTCTTTTTTTCTTGTCTTCAGCATCATGTGCTTCAGCGTCTTTCTTCATCTTCTCAATATCTTCAGGTGAAAGACCAGAACTTGCCTCAATACGTATAGACTGCTCTTTGTTAGTAGCCTTGTCTTTAGCTTTTACGTTTAGGATACCGTTTGCATCCACATCGAAAGTTACCTCTACTTGTGGCATACCTCTAGGAGCTGGTGGAATACCATCCAAGATAAACTTACCGAGTGATTTGTTGTCTGAAGCCATCGCTCTTTCGCCTTGTACGATGTGTATCTCTACAGATGTTTGATTGTCAGCAGCTGTTGAGAATACTTGTGAACGTGACGCCGGTATGGTCGTATTTTTCTCAATGAGTTTTGTGCTAACTCCACCCATAGTCTCAATACCAAGTGAAAGTGGAATAACGTCTAGTAGCAAGATATCCTTGACATCACCTCCGATAATACCTCCTTGTATCGCTGCACCAAGTGCCACAACTTCGTCTGGGTTAATACTCTTGTTTGGTTCTTTACCAAAGAAATCCTTAACAGCTTGTTGTATCTTTGGCATACGAGTTTGACCTCCTACCAAGATAACTTCGTTGATATCAGAAACCTTGAAAGGTGAAGCCTCAATAGCACGCTTTGTGATTTGCATAGCTCTTTCTACGAACTCGTCTGCAATCTCATCAAGCTTTGCACGAGTGAGCTTCATGACAAGGTGTTTTGGTCCATCTGCACCTGATGTGATAAATGGAATGTTGATCTCTGACTCTATTGCAGTTGATAGCTCGATCTTTGCCTTCTCAGCTGCTTCATCAAGTCTTTGCATGGCAAGAGGATCATTTCTAACATCTACACCTTGATCCTTTTTAAACTCATCTGCTATCCAGTTTAGAATCTTGTAGTCAATATCACGACCTCCAAGTCTATGGTCTCCGTCTGTGGACTTTACCTCTACAACATCGTCACCTACTTCTAGGATTGAGATGTCGAATGTTCCTCCACCGAAGTCGAATACTGCAACTTTCTCATCTTTCTTTTTATTGAAGCCATAAGCAAGAGCCGCCGCTGTTGGTTCATTGATGATTCTCTTTACATCAAGGCCCGCGATTTTACCTGCGTCTTTTGTAGCTTGTCTTTGAGCATCGTTGAAGTAAGCCGGAACTGTGATGATTGCTTCTGTAATCTTTTCACCAAGCTTTGCTTCAGCATCATTCTTAAGCTTTGTAAGTATCATCGCTGAAATTTCTTCAGGAGAATAGTCCTTAGTTCCTTCTTTATCATTTAGTCGAATCTTTACTCCTTTGTTATCAGCCTCTACTACTTCATAAGCAACAGTTGTTTTGTCTTGCTGAACACCTGACTCATCGAAGCTGTGCCCAATAAATCTCTTTATACCGTAAACAGTATTTTTTGGATTTGTAACTGCTTGTCTTTTTGCAAGTAGACCTACAAGTCTTTCATTGTTTTTTGACACCGCCACTATAGAAGGCGTCGTGCGAGCCCCTTCTGCATTCTCTAGTACTTTTGGATCACCTGCTTCCATGACCGCTACCGCTGAGTTAGTTGTACCCAGGTCGATTCCTATGATTTTTGCCATATGTATTTTTGTTTAATTATTTATTACTAATTATTAATTGTGTCGAATAATTCTCAATTCTGTTTTATGTTTATGTCCAGAATTTTTAACTCTTAACTTTGTCTTTGTCGGGAAACTTTTAATTGTTAATTGCAAATTGTTATCTAAAGGATGGAGCTCTAGGTTTTTGTACTGAAAGTATAATATCTGATATTGAAAAATAAGGAGTTCGTATTGAGTTGTATTTTTTCTCAACTGGCAAAGAGTCTATCTTAGGAGATGCTGGTGATGAAAGATATAGGACTTCACATATATCTTGAGATGATGTTTTGGTACTAGAAGAATCTGCGGCTGTACTAGCAACCTGACCATTTAGTTGGAGAGTATTTGAAAATCCTGCAACAGATCCTGTAAGGGTACATCCTGCTGATCCTGATTCTAGAGTCGAGACCTCATCAACTGTAAGTTGTCTCTTAGCAACCAGCGTAGCCTTTGAACCTAGGAATGATTTTTTAACATGAAAAAGCAAGGCGGTATATAAGCCGGCGTTCTCAACTATCAACGCTACTCTACTTCCTGTGATGCTTTTTGCTATGATATTTCCTTGGATATTCATATTCTTTTGGACTTATATTATATCATATGAGTCAAGTGTGAAGATTGTGTGAATAAGCTCATTAAGCCTGAAAAACTTTTACCATTGCCGGTCTCAAAACCCTCTCACTCATCTTGTACCCTGTCTGAAGAACCTCGGCCACAGTATGGTCCTGGTCTGCTGATGTAGCTTCAACAACAGCGACTGATTGGTGTAGGTTTGGATCAAAAGTATCACCCGCTTTGCCGAATGAAGTCACGCTGTGTTTTGCAAGAATGCCTTGCAGTTGGTTGTAAATACCTTCAACACCCGCCCTCCATTCCGCATTAACAGTCTCCCAGTTCGCTTTGTTTGCCATAGCCATTTCAAAACTATCAAGTACAGGAAGCACGTCTTCTACAACATTTTGCTTTGCAAACTTCAAGAAATCTTGCTTTGATTCTTCGTCTCTTTTTCTAGCATTGATAAACTCAGCTTTATCTTTTTGCCAATTGTTTAAGTGGTTTTGCTTTTCTTCAACAGCAATCTTTAGTTTTTGACGAAGTTTCTTTACAAGTTCAGTGTGACCCATCTCTGATTCATCGTCGAATACAAGCTCGTCCTCTGCTTGGTCTGCACCGTCAGCGTGTGACCCTGTTTCGGTGTCTTCCAAGGCATCAATATCAATAGCCACATCTTCGTGAGCTGATTCATTTTTTTGTGTAGTATTTTTATCTTCTTGATCAGTCATAGTGCTGGTATTTTAGCTATATAGAGAGGGTGTGTCAAACTTAACAAAAAAACACCCCATCTCTGGAGTGCCTTTTTATCTGGAGAAAACTATCTTTTCGACCACTGTGGAGCCTTTCTAGCTTTCTTCAAACCGAACTTTCGTCTTTCTTTTGCTCTCTGGTCTCTAGTAAGTAGACCTTCTGACTTTAGAACACCTCTAAGGTTTTTGTCATATAGCTCTATTGCTCTTGCAACACCAAGACTTATAGCTTGTGCTTGTGAACTAGATCCACCTCCTACTGTCTTAACAGTTATTGAAAACTTTTGTTGGATACCTGACTTCTCTAGAGGTAGGATAGCTGTAGTTTGTAGGTCCAAAACCTTAAAGTACTCAGCAAGTTCTTTGTCGTTTACGTGTATAGATTGCTTCGTAGAAGGAATCATACGAACTCTTGCTGTAGAAGTTTTTCTTCTTCCTACTGCTTCTATGTACTTGTTAGCTGTTTCTTTTGTCATAATGATTTATAAGTATAATTAAAATTGCATTTTAAACAATTACTCTGTAACTGTTAACTTAGTTAACATCACGGCTTGTAATTTGTTTTTAGGTAGCATGCCCTTAACTGCTCTCTTGAATACTTCAGTTGTACCTTTTCTCTCTATAAGTTTTCCAAGAAACTCTTTCTTTTGACCTCCAGGGTATCCAGAATAAGTAAGGTAATACTTGTCACCTTTCTTTGATTCAGGAATCTCAGCTTTTGAAGCATTTATGATTTCAACATGTACATCAGGCACAATGTTTCTTGCGAACATAGGAGTGTCCTTGCCTATAAGAAGCTTTGCTGCTTCTGTAGCAACTCTTCCTATCTTTTTGTTCTGTGCGTCGATGATATGTTTTTTCATGTTTTTAATATTATTAAATTATGTATGTCTAAGTATTATTTTACTAGTTCTATTGCAGCCATCTTACTACCATCAGTAAGTCTTCTCTCTAGCTTTATAACTCTAGTGTAACCACCGTTTCTTTCTTTGTATTCTGGAGCTATGATGTCTACCAACTTCTTAACGATGTTGTTGTTTGCAAGTCTAGAAGCTACAAGTCTCTTTGAAGCTAGATCACCAGCTCTCGCGATAGTGATAAGCTCCTCTGCAAAAGGTCTAACCTCTTTGGCTTTAGCCTCAGTAGTTACGATTTTTCCATGTAAAAACAACTCTCTAGCAAGAGATCTAAGTAGAGCGGCTCTCTGGTCTTTATTTCGTCCGAATTTTCTATTTGCGTTGTGATGTCTCATGGTTTTGTCGTGGGTAACTTAAGATACTACATTTTTAATGATAAGCCAAGTGTTTCTAGGACTGTCTTGATCTCCTCAATGCCCTTAGCACCAAGTCCGTCAACTTCTAGTAGATCCTTCTCTTTCTTTCTGATAAGGCCTCCTACAGTTCGTATGTTGGCTGCTACAAGCGCATTTGAAGTCCTTTGAGACAAATCAACTGACTCAATCCTTGTCTTTAGAGCCTCGTCTAGAGCTTCCTTGTCCTCATTGTCAGCTTCCTTGGCTGGACCTGAAGCTTCAGTGATTGCAGGTTCTACTTCTTTGAAACCGATGATAGCTTTAAGTTGAGTAATCATTATCTCTATAGACTTTTCAAATGCTTCTTTTGGAGAAATAGTACCATCTGTCTTTACATACATCTTTAGCTTGTTGAAGTCAGTTCTGTCACCAACACGCATTTGCTCAACATCATAGTTTGCAAGTACAACAGGAGAAAAAGCAGCGTCCATAGCAATACTGCCAATATCAACTCTGTCCTTGTTTAGCATTTCTTTAGGTACGAATCCGATACCTTTCTCAACCGTAACCTCCATGTCTATAGTAGTGTCTTTACCAGTGATAGTTAGTATATGGTGTTCTGGATTTGAAATAGTAACTTGACCAGGTAGATCAAAGTCGCCTGCTGTAACATCTTTGTTACCTTTTACCTTTAGAGTAACTTTTTGAGATTCATCACCAGTAATACCAAATCTGATCTTTTTTAGGTTTAGGATAATGTTTATAACATCCTCCTTTACTCCTTCGATAGTAGAAAACTCATGGTTAACTCCAGCTATCTTAACACTTGTAATAGCTGCACCAGGAAGAGATGAAAGTATAATTCTTCTCAAAGAGTTTCCTAGAGTATGTCCGTATCCTGGGTATAGACCGTCCACTTCAAAATGACCGTAAGTAGCTGTCTCTTCTACAATCTTTGGTTTTGATGGTAATACAATGTGTGTTTCTGACATGTTGATTTTGTTATTATAAAAATTGTTAATGCTATCGATGATACTATCGCTTGTAGTACTCTAATACTGCACTCAAATCAAACAGAAGATCCTGATTTTCCATCGTAGGAAGTCTGAGCATGCTAGCTGTCTTTTTCTCTATGTTCCAAGTTATCCAGTTAGGAGTTGTTTGAGTCTTTAGCTTTTCATCAAGTTCTTTGAAGATTGAGTTTGATTTACTACCTTCTCTTACAGAAATAGTGTCGCCAGCTTTTACTACGTATGAAGGTACGTTTAGTTTTCTACCGTTTACCAATATGTGACCATGAGAAACAACTTGTCTAGAAAATTGTCTAGTAGATGCAAGTCCGAGTCTGTATACAACGTTGTCTAGTCTAGATTCTAGCTTTTGGAATAGGTCTGATGTAGGAGTATGGCTTCCTGATTCAATAACATCTTTTACATATTTTGAAAACTGCTTTTCTGAAATGTTATATGTAAATCTAGCTTTTTGCTTTTCAATAAGCTGTCTAGCGAAATCACTCTTTGCCTTAGGCCTCTTTTTGCCTTCAGTTGAAGCAAGCTTAAACTTAGCAGTTTGAGTTTTTTCAAATATTGGAGCTCCTAGTCTTCGAGCGATTTTGAATTTTGGTCCAGTTTTCATATTATGTATTATTAATTATTATATTCTTCTAGGTTTTTTAGCCTTTGGTCCGTTGTGTGGAACAGGAGTCGCATCCTTGATCTGCGCTACTGATATACCTTTAGCTATAAATGAACGTATTGCTGATTCACGACCAGATCCTACACCCTTTACAACAACTGAAATCTCTTTAACACCCATAAGTACTGCTTTGTCTGCAAGTATTTCTCCAACCTTTGCAGCTGCGAAAGGTGTACCTTTTTTAGCTCCTTTGAATCCTAGTGATCCTGATGATGACCATGCTACAGCATTACCTTTTGTATCAGTAAGAATAAGCTTAGTGTTGTTGTATGTAGATTGAATACAAAGAATACCTGTATCCATCTTTTTCTTAGATGCAGATGAGGCCTTCTTTGCTCCGGCGTCTGATTTAGTTGTTGCAATACGTTTCTTTCCCATTTTTTTGTTTAATATTAATAATCAAGGTAATAATAACTAGTAAGGATTATTTCTTAGTATCCTTTTTCTTTCCAGAACCCATCGTCTTCTTTACACCCTTAAGTGTTCTTGCATTTGTCTTTGTTCTTTGTCCTCTAGCAGGAAGCTTTTTTGCATGTCTACTACCTCTGTAAGATTTGATATCTTTTAGTCTCTTTATGTTTGAAGCTATTTCACGCTTAAGGTCAGCTTCTAGTTTCAAGCTTTCAACTATAACTCTAACCTTGTTTTCTTCGTCAGTTGACAGGTCTTTTGTAGTTTTAGAGAAATCTACACCTGCTTCTGTTAGTATTGTGTGAGCTTTAGATCTACCAATACCGAAAAGTACTGTCAGAGCCATCTCTAATCTTTTATTGTCTGGAATTGTAATACCTAGAATACGCATAATTATGGTTGTTATTTATCCTTGCTTTTGCTTATGGCGAATATTTGCCTTGCAAATAATATAAACAACCCCGCTTCTTCGGACTACTTTACATTGTGGGCATTTCTTTTTTACTGAAGCTTTTACTCGCATAAACTCAATCTAAAATTATAATAAAAAGTTGTGATGGTCATACTACTATAACCACCGAAAAAAGTAAAGTGTATAACTACATCCTACGTGTAATTCTTGCTTTACCGCCATATGGATCAATATCTAGCATTACCCTGTCGCCTATAACTACCCTTATTCGGTTATGACTCATCTTTCCTGCCAAAAAGCTTAAAACAAGGTTTCCACTATCGTCGCCGTCTAGTTTTACCTTGTAAAGTGCGTTTGGAAGAGATTCGATTATTGTTCCGTATACTGCAGGCTTATCTTTCTTATTGTTCATATTTGCTATACGAGCATTATATAGTATATAGCTGGAACGGTAAAGTCTCGATGTTGGACCAGGCTATCTATCCTTCTATCTTTATCTCTATCTTGTTGGCTCTAGGTAATTTTGATCTCCACCATGGTCTTAGTGATACTTCAAGTGTCTCAAGATCAACTATAGATTTTATTGCAGGTATTGCTTGTTCTCTGGTGAGTCCACTAACTGCTCGGGCTACTTTTTCATTGTCTACTACAGATGTGATAGTTGAGGTGCCTGAAGCTACTACATAGGCTGTATCTCTAGCCAAATCTGTAAGTTTTACGTCCACAGGGAATCTAAACTCAAGAGAGTCGGTGTTACCTGTATAACTTATGAGACTAGGTGTTGTTGTACCTCCGTCTACGACACCTGTGCTGTCTTGAGACTTGTTCAAGAAATCTGCCAATGAGCTCTTTTTGACTATCAAGGCAGTAGCCTTTGCTGATATTTCAATATCAACTTTCTTTCCGTCTTTGGAAACAGTCTGCTTAGGAGAACTGTATTCTACAAGTATCATGTCATCTATAAAAACCTCGCCGTCTTTGTCATCAACTTTTTGAGTTGCCTTTGATTTTAAATCCGTCAATATTTGGCCTTTTATGGACTCTGTTGTAGAGGCTATAGAAGACTGAGGTATGTTCGGTACATCCCCTAAGAATCCATTACCAATGGAAGTCTTGCTTCTGGCATATATTTTGTTGTATCTTTCGGTACCTTTATAAGCTACCAGTTTGAAGTCTTTTAGTCCTACATTGTACTTTTCACCGGCTTCACTTGCTTCAATGTTTACAGTAACAGATCCTGGGACCGATTTTCCTCCCACTGTCTTTCTTCCAGGTATTGTGACCCTTTCTTTTGTAAAGAATATAAGACCGTCTGATGTTTCCAGTCTTGTGTTGGCAACCAGAGTCTGGTCTGAGGTATTAAAATCATTATAAAGGATAACTGAGCCGCTAGCTTTTCTGCTTACTTTAGTCAGACCACTAGACTCTAAGCTTGCATCACCTTTTGATTCTAGCTCAATCAATCTATGTTCGACTTGGCTCAATAAAATCTTTGTATCATCAACAACAACTTCCTTTGTCGTTGGAACAATGTTTATCTTTGCCGATGCAAAGGTTGTAGACATTAATACTATTGCAATCAAGGCTATTGTGGCAATTACTATTGTGTTTCTGAGCCCATTACCTTTGTGCCGTTTTTGCCACTCTTCGAAGCCAACGGTCTCTTCTTCGTTGTCTTCAACCCTATCCTCGGCTCTGCTATAACCATCATCGTCATTATCAGTTACTTTAGCAAATGAGTTGTGTGGCTTATGCAAAACCGGATCACTGATTCTTACGCCATCCATATTTCTAGGCTTTTGACTAACCTTTATCTTTTCTTGAGGCAATGTGTGCTTTTCTGATTCATCAATTTCATGAATATTTCCAGAAAAATCCTCAACTTGCTTGTGGTGTTCTATCGCATTTGTTTCAAAAGCAGGCTCAATAATATAATCTCTGGGTTGATCTTTCGGTTCGATACTACCTTCCTCTAGGTGAGGTGCGGAATCAGCTGTCGCATCAGGTCCATTATGAGCATTTGACTTAGTAAGAGGTATATTTCTAATACTTCTCTTTTCTTGTGGGATTATATCGTAGAACTTTTTTTTCATTTTCGTTTGTGATTAAATTCAAAAAATCAAATATATCGCTTAATCTATTCTATCATGTATATAGTGATTGTTAAACAAAGCACCTATGATCAGAGACGTGTCAGATTGAACACCTTTGTACAAAGTGTATAGCTTTGAAAAATCAGAACTTTTTACTTCATGAACATCGAAGCTACCGTCACTAAATGAAAACTGTTGGTATTCCTCACTTGATATATAATCACAAAATATTTTTCCTAAATGGTTTGAAGTAAATACATAAAAAGTACTAGGCAAAGTCGCGCTTACTGACATGGCTGAAAGTGAGTCGGTTAAATCCCTCATCCAATCGATTTTAGTTTTTTCAAGTACGCTATCTATTTTTGACTTTAGACTAGGGTCAATTTCACCTTTACTATACATTTTGAGCATTGACTCTGATACCTCAACTGTAACATTTAACTTTTCTGATATAGCCTCCTCTATAAATCCTTTTCCTTTAGGGAAAGATGCTGACTCAGATATGATGCCATTTCTAACTATCACCAACTCAGTAAGTTCTGAGGTAATATCGGCAATGATATACTTGTCAGCATTTGATTTCCATATACCGCTTATGATAGAAAATGATGCCAGTGACTGTGAGTGTATATCTATCTTATGAGTGTGAAATTGTCTCTCTATGATTGACCTGATGCTGTCTGTAGAGGTTTTTCTCACAAAGCTTGTAAAAAGATTTATTTCTAGCATTTTCGCCATCTTTTTCAGAGGGTCCAGTGTTTGGTAGCCATTTAGGCATGTTTTAATGATTTTCTGCTCAAGGATATCTATGTTCAATGAGTTCGCCCCTTTATAACCCTTGCTTACATTTAGGCAGAGATTATCTACCAAGGCCTGAGTTACCATGAAAGGTTTAGCTTCTTCAACTTTTACAAGTTTTGTCTCAGATAGATACCATGGTGAAGAAAGTATCACACATGTATTGTATATTTTGATCTTGTTATCAACTGCTACTTGGAAGTCGTTTTTCTTAACTTCATCGACTAAGTCTCTAAATTGCTCCAATATTCTAGACTCTAGATGTGCTCTATCTCTTTCGTGATATCTAGGAACCTCTTTGATACGAGAAGACATGATAGTGGGGAGCTTGCCTTTTTCATGGCAAACAATCGAACCTTTTACGATGCTGTTTCCAATATAAAATACAAGAGAACCCGTTTTTTTCATGTATACAGTATATCAAAATTAGCAGTTCGGCGTGAGTCTTGTACACAGATTGTACAAAGATAAGTTATACAATGTCTTGAAAGTACAATATCGCACTAAAATATTGCACTAGCTAATCACAGCTTTTATTCTTCTTACACCTTGCGACACAGCTTCTTCTTTTGCAATCTTAAATGTTCCTATCTCAGAAGTGTTCTTTACGTGAGGACCACCACAAAATTCTTTTGAGTATGCAATGTCTAGATTTGTTCCCTTTTCGTCAGCGTCTTTTGCAATGTAGTAGACAGTGACCTGATCGCCGTACTTTTCACCAAAGAAGTGCAGAGCACCTGTAGCCTCTGCATCTTTATACGATAGTGTAACAACGCCGACTGGTAATGCTTCTTGGATTTTTTGGTTTACTAATTCCTCTATCTTGAACTTTTCTTCATCTGTTAGCTTTGTAGGATGAGCGAAGTCGAAACGAAGTCTCTCAGTCGTGATATTGCTACCTTTTTGTTGTACATGAGTACCCAAAACTTCGCGTAGAGCTTGGTGGAGCAAGTGTGTGGCTGTGTGGTATCGGATAGATATGTCACTAGTATCACCGAGACCTCCTTTGAATTTTTGCTCTGAACCACTTCTAGAAAGGTTTTTATGCTCTTCAAAAAGCTTTAGATATTCAGCTTCATCTATATGAAGGCTATTTTCTTTGGCCATCTCAACCACCATTTCATATGGAAAACCATATGATGTTACAAGTTTGAATACGAATTCAGAAGAAACTTCTTTAGTAGACTCATCCTGTAGTCTCTTAATGTATTTGTTAAATTCTTTTAGTCCAAGAGTTAGAGTGTTTCTGAACTTTTTCTCCTCTGTGTCTACAGCTACCTTTATGGTCTCTCTTTGCTTCTGAACATTTTCATAGACTTCCTGGTATGTATCAATCACAGAATCCGCTATCCAGAAAAGTGAACCAGACTTCATGCCCAGATTGTCAGCGTGTCTAACCGCTCTACGCAAAAGTCTTCTCAAGATATACCCTTGATCTGTGTTTGAAGGCAAAACGCCGTCTGATATTAGCATGACAGATGTTCTGATATGGTCCGCCACTATTCTCATTGATTTTGAAATCTCTTTTGGTACATCAGTCGCGCTTGAGTCTAGGGTTGCGCCCGCATCAGATGACAGCTCCCTTATCTTGGCTATAATGTTTTCAAATATATCTGTTGAAAATATATCTGTCTTACCTTGTAGGACCATTGCAACTCTCTCGTATCCAGACCCTGTGTCGACGTTCTTTGTTTCTAGTTTACCTACAACTTTTCCGTCTTTTGATTGATATTCCATGAAAACATCGTTCCATATCTCTACTACCTGTTGTTTGTCATCTGCCTGTATGTATTCGTCCTTTGTAAGCCCTTCTGTTAGTTTGCCCGTTACATCATAAAACATCTCCGTATCAGGTCCACAAGGTCCATTGTCGCCAGGTGTCCACCAGTTACTTTTTGCAGACATAAAGTAAATGCGTTCTCCTGTTACGCCATTTTTCTTAAATATATCCGACCAAATTTGAGCTGATTCTTCATCTTTCGGTGCATTTTCATTGCCTTCAAAACATGTAACATAAAGCCGCTGAGGATCCAGACCAAAGCCATACTCTTTGTTGGTCAAAAGTTCATAACTCCACCCTATAGCTTCTTTTTTGAAATAATCTCCAAGAGACCAGTTACCCATCATTTCAAAAAAAGTAGCGTGAGTATTGTCACCAATGTCATCTATGTCTACAGTACGAACGCATTTTTGAAGATTTACAAGTCTTGTTCCAAGGGGGTGTTTTTCACCTAAAAGGTATGGCACTAGAGGTTGCATGCCAGCCGTATTGAACAATACCGAAGGATCATTTTCAGGTATAAGAGAGGCGCTTGGTAAAACAGCATGACCTCTTTCCTCAAAAAAAGCTAAAAACCTTCGTCGTATTTCAGATGATTTCATAATTTCGTCATTATAGCATAAAAGTTCGGCACCAAAAACCTTTAAAAAATAAGGGCAATGGGCTACTTTGAGGATTTTTTCAGAAGTTTTTCAAGTCTTTCTATGTCCTTTTCTATACTCTTTAGACCATCAAGATAAAATGATGGATTTGTAACGTCTACACCTATACTTTTAAATATGTCTTCAGGTGACATAGACTTTCCTGCCTTCATAAAGCTATCCACTTTCGCATAGAAACTTTTATCAGCTTTACACTTTTCGTACAGTGATCTGCTGACTAGCGCGCCGTATGCGTATGAGTAGACGTAGAAATATCTTCTTATGTGTCCCCAGGCTTCAAAAAAGTATCCGTCGTTTTCAGTAAGCTTTGCTACTGGACCAAGATATGCTGACATGTGTTTATTGTGAAGCGCGCTGATTTCGCTTGCACTTAAGAATCCTTTTTCTCTGATTTTTGTGTGTAACTCTAGTTCAAAGTTGAAACAAGCAACTTGCCTGAATATTGTACTGATATTGTCGGCAATTTGGTTATGCAGAGCGACCACTTTTTCTTTATCATTCAATTTTTCAAACATTTCTTCAAAAGCTAGATTCTCAAAAAAAGTACTAGCAACCTCCGCCACTGACATTGTGTAATTCTCATATATTGCAGGCTGTTCTCTTGCTAGCTCAGTATGTATCGCATGTCCCATTTCATGAGCGAGAGTCATAACGCATGTAATTGAATCTATATGATTTAACATAATGATTGTAGGTGCATTTTGTCCACCCCAGCAATATGCCCCAGCCCTCTTCCCTTTTTTGGGATATACATCTATGCGACCATTTTTAAGCATGGTATCAAGTATGTCTGCGTAATGACCGCCTGCTTTCCCAAAAGCAGATCTGATTATCTCTACAGTTTTATCAAATGATACCTTTTTAACATTCTTCCCTATACCCACAGCTCTGTCTGCATATGTCAGCTCCTTTAGACCTAAAGCTTTTGCTTTGAGCTTATAGAATCTATGTGCGATGGAGAAATTGTCGGTTACAGTTTTAACTAGAAGTTCAATGTTTTTTATATCATTTTCATATGAAAGTATTGAAGCTTCGTACGGTTTAGAAAATCCTCTAAGTTGATCTTCGATTTTTTTGTCTGTGTAAACTGCATTTATCTCTGACTCCGCAAAATCAGACAATGATTTCAAAACCAACATACAGCTTTCGTGGAGTTCATGTCTGTCTTTTGTAGGGAGACTACTAATCTTGGACATTGCCTCAGAAATTGGAAGCTTTTTTCCTTTAAATACAACGACTTGTTTTGACATAGTCTTTTCAAATCCATCAACCCACATCGTATTCGACGGCTGTGATTTTAGGTTAAGAACCTTCTCTACCTCCTCGGATAAATCATGCTTAGCATTATCAAATGTTTTTTTAAGTAAATAATGATACTTCTTTAGAGATATATTTTTCAACACACTGGTTTGATTCGATTTAGGTATTTTTGCTAGTTTTAGCGTGAAAAAAAGAATCTCATTGATTGATTCAGTTAGTATCGGACTTAGTCTATTTACATTTGCTGTAATAACATTGTTCTCGCCATCTATATTTTGCATGTTCATTAGATACCATACAGGCAAAGAAGAACCTATTTTCTCTATTAGTTTGTCATAGTCATTTAAGGTTGTAAGCAGTTTTTTCTCATCACTTAAATAGTCGTCGTTACTAGAATATTTCTTTGCAAAAGCTAAGCAGTCCGCCTTTATCGCAAGTGTGTCCTTTTCAAGCTTTGGATCACTCGGACCACTATACATATCAGAAAAATCCCAAGATGTTTTGTATTTCGTTGTATTTTTAGGCGAAGGTGTCCTCTTGCTATCTTTCGCACCAGCTGATTTTGATATTTTCTTTGCAGGCATCTTAATTCTTAATTTATTAACTATTAATTTTTACTTTTTCTTAACTTTTGACAGCGCCCCAGCACCAAACGCTTTTACATGCTTTTGGAATGCTTCTCCTGCTTCTTTTCTATATTTACAATGTTCGCATTCTGGATGTGATGACGGTAATTCGTCACCATCGAGACAAGTCTTGGCCTTTACCAGTACATCATCAACCCAATCAGACTTGCCTGTATATGGTATGAGATTTACATCAAACTCCAACTTTGCATCGAAAGCTTTATTATCTCTTTTACCATTTACATAAACAAAATATCCTGTATCTGAAACCTTCAAATCATTGTGCTTAAGCAACCATTGATACATTTCCATCTGTCTTCTGTATTGGTCGTGCCATTTTGTATCATCCAGCTCTTTGATCTCCGTATCTTTGCTAGTTGCTTTATAGTCGACAACATACACAACACCTTCTTTGTCTATCCATATATCATCAACTGCCCCAAATACTAAAAAGTTTGTAGGTTTGTGCAGGTATTGAACTCCTACAAAGTTTTCTCTCCATTCGTCCATTTGCTTGTGTTGGAAAGGGACAAGTTCCAAACCGTATGATTTTAGAAGTGGATGAGGTGTCTTTTCAGCCCTATGTGTATCAAACTCCTTCTTCAAGAGATGGTCAACAGCATTGTTCAGAGTAAATGATGCCATACTAGGCCTTCCTACGCCCAATCTTCGGTCTAGGTAAAAGCATTGTGGGCACTCGAGAAAACTATCAATCTTCGAACGACTAAGCTTAAAAGGCTCATTTTGACCTGGTTCGTATAGTTTTTTCTTGTAGGGTGTCCATGCCATATATCTGAATTGTAGTTTAAATCTTTTTAAATGTCACCCCCCCCACTGTGCCCGGTTGCCAACTGTCATCTGCTCCCTGATACCTGCTATCTGTCCGCTGGCTTTAAATTAATGATACTTGCAATCTCTTCAAACACAGCTGTAATCTTCTCTTTACTAAATCCTAGCTTTTCTAGAATGTTTTTATTGCTGTAGACTGATTTACATAAAACTATCTTATGTTGCAAGAGCTGTTGCTTCTCACTCTGAGTCAATGTTAGTAAGCATGTTATCGGATGAAGTTTTGCGTCTTCTATCATGCTAAATAGGTTCTGGTTTTCAGGATATGACCAGCTCATCAAGGTTACACCTCCTTTGCACTCAACGTACTTTATTGCTGTATCGGTAAATCGTGTATTGGTAATCAATAACCATTTATCAATCTTTCTATCCTGCATGCCTTCATATGTAAAAGTAATATCCTTTAGATCGTCGAATCTAGCCTTAACATATAGCGCAGTTTTGAGGTCTGTCTTGCCTGAAGGGTCATTGTGATATTTGACCTCTGCCATGATAAGCTCTTGCTCTTTCCAAGCAACTACGTCTACTTCATGAGGCACACAGCCACCATAGACTATTTGACCTGTTAAGGTCTTGTATCCATGCGCTCTGTACAACTCTGCAATATAAGACTCAAAAGGAAAACCAGTCGGCCCAAACTGCATCAAGGATCTTCTAAGGGAGTATCTCGCCGCAGCGGACTTAGACATATCCTTTAGCATTGAAAATGCTTTAGCATATATAGCATTTACTGAGCACAAACCTTTGTCTTCAGTACTCAGGTCGCAAGTCCCCTTACCTATCTCGTCTATGATTGTCTTAATGATCTTATGTGAGACCTCTATACTAGCACCTGATTTCAAAAGAGAGTTTTCTAGTTTGGCCGGCGAAAAGCTTTCTTTGACACCGTCTTCTTTTACAATCTGTACTGATTCATAAATATCTTCCTCGGCTGTTCTCTTGGTGGGTGATCCAGGGCTTTGATTCATGTGCACATTATATCATCTCAATCACTCCACCTCCAATGCATTTATTATCTATATAGAAAACCGCTGATTGCCCATACGGGATTGTTTTTTGGGGTTCGTCTAGAACAAGTCTGGCAGTTCTTTTGTCGAGGTTTATTTCCGATAAAGTGCCACTTATCTTACTTTGTCTATATCTCAGCCTTAATTTCAATTTTAAATCAATTTTTCCTGAATTTATTTTACCTTCATTATTTTCTTCATCCTTACTTTTATCATCTTTATAATTTATCGCCATTTCCTTTATATATTCTTCAGATGTGAATGATAATTTACTTATATTTACTTCATGTATTTCGTCGCCATGACTACCATCGGGTCCAAATGTGCCCATACTTTTATAATCTGACTCAGCTTGCACTGTCAAAGTATTGTTTTTTAAATATTTTTTTACTATGTAATATGGCTCATTATCAGTTCTTTTAACAAATACTTTAAAACCATGTCTCTCCCCCTCTGTATATAACTCTACACCGTCGTGCTCACCTATAACATTTTCATCTGTATCCAACACATCACCTTTTTTCACACTTATGTGCTCTTTTAAAAACTCCTTCATATCTAGATGACCTATAAAACAAACACCCTGACTGTCCTTCTTATCAAATACAGGTAGCTTGTATTTTTCTGCCAATTTTCTTACTTCATCTTTTTGAAAACTTCCAACTGGAAACATTACATGTTCCAAATCTGCCTGAGTAAGTGTCCACAAAAAATATGACTGATCTTTGTTTGAATCAGCTCCCTCAAGCATTTCATACACTCCTTTTTTCTCATCATAAATATTTTGCGCATAGTGACCAGTGGCAACATAGTCAACCCCGTCTGCAATTGCTTGTTCTAGAAATGAGCCAAATTTTACATAGCGATTACACATAACGTCAGGGTTCGGTGTTCTGCCTGCTTTATATTCAGAAATCATATAATCAACAACCTCCTTTTTGTATTTTTCAGAAAAATCAAAAGTTTTAAATGGAATGTCTAAAACAGCTGCGACCCTCATGGCATCTCGTCTCTCATCTTTCCAACCACAGTCAGTGCTATCAGGTTGCCATACTTTTATAAAAACACCTGTTACATCGTAACCTTGCTCTTTTAGTATTGCAGCCGAAACAGAAGAGTCTACTCCTCCTGACATACCAACATATACTTTTTTACGATTTGTTTTAAGTTTATTTACTGTCATTTTATATGTCGACCTAGGTGCTAGGCACTGAGACTACCGCAAGTACTTGTTTTTATTGGCCAAATGCTCTTTGTAGGTCTCGGCAAAATGATTTATACCATTATTGTCAGATAAGTAAAAGAAATAGTCGTTCTTGATAGGTGTCAACACTGCCTCAATACTCATTAGCCCTGGATTTCCTATGGGTCCTGGTGGTAGACCTCTTCTAGTATATGTATTGTATGGATGGTCAGTCCTAAGCTCCGCAAGTGTCAGCTCAGCCGAACCTTTACCAAGAAAATACATAAAAGTGGCGTCTATTTGTAATGGCATATCTATATCAATACGTTTTTGTATTACATCAGCTACCTTACGCATATCTTCAAGACTTCTAACTTCTCTTTCAAGCATGGATGCAATTGTTAGAATCTCATTCATTGATTTACCAGATGAATTTATCTGATCTTCAAACCTCCTTATCTTTCTATCAAATGTTGTCCTCATTTTTTTGACTATATTTTCCAATGAGTCCATTGGTGCGAAAAAGTAAGTGTCAGGAAAAAGATAACCTTCAAATTTTCTTAGATATTCTTCGGTTGTAGTAGCTGAAAGGTCAGGGTATTTAGCAGACAATATTTCTGATATCTTTTTTGAGTCAGATCCCTCAGGTATAGTTATCCTAACAGGCACATATCCAAAATCTCCTCGCATTATTCTTTTTGATACTGCAAATACATTTTGTGGTTCCTCGAAAAGATAAAAACCAGCCTTTACTCTATTTTCACCACCATATAGCACTGTTACACTTTGAAATACACTTGAGAATCTAACTACTCCTGAATTTTTAAGTTTTTTTGATATAGAATTGACGCTTTCTCCACTTACTATTTCAACGTAAAGTGGATTATCGGCGCTGAGTACACTGGTGGGAATTCTAGGACCAGTTACAGAATATGCAAAAGCTATTAGGGCTACCATGATGGCTAATCCAAGCATCAAAAGAAAAAATGTCTTGTTTACTTTTACTTTCTTAATCTTGCTTACGATTGACTTTATATATGATACTTTCTTTTCAGGTGTAATTTCATCCATATTTATGTTGGCTATATTGGTAGGTTTGAAGGTGGTTCAACTTTCTTGGCTGAAACTCTTGATAATGAAGGTGTTCTGGCAACATCACCTGGGAAGTGAAATACAGTGGCTAGTTCTTCTGTGTTCATTACGAAATAATCACCCTTGTATCCCCTAGGTATATACTCATTGTAAAAGAATGCTCTGTTTCTAAATAGCTCGAAAAGTTTTTTTCTTTGTGATATGACTGATTCATGGTCGTCACTGTGCCAAAAGTGTTTCTTTTCAGGAGCTTTGTGGGCTTTGAAACTGTTGAGGTTTTGAGCGCCAAAAGGTCTAAGTGCGCCACTAATGCCCGCTTGAGTAGTACTTCTATATGACGCAAGTGTTGCAACGTAAACTGCCCTGATGGCACAGTCAAAAGGAACCTTAGCAATACTTTTCTCTATGGCTTCTACAGCTGCCTTTTCACCTTGAGTCAAAGACATGAGGGCTGGATTCATCGGTTTTTCTTTATCTATCTTCAGGTCACGCTTTGTGCGCTTTTTGATATCTTCATTTGCAAAATATTTCCAGTCAACTTTATCAAACCATGTATCAGGCTTCTTCTGATCTTTTGTATGAGCTCTGATACATATTTGGAACCAAACATTTTCACCCTTTCTTAGTGAACCAAGGAACTCTATGACAGGGGTTATGGGGTCTATCTTGTATTCTTCTTTTTGGTCTTCAGATAGGCCGTAGTCTACATATGTCTTTATGGGCAAATGTGATACTTCTGATTTTTTGAATTCGCATCCCCAATACTGGTACTTGGTTGGGTCATAAGGAATGAGCTTTGTATAGTCAACATCAGTAACATCTGCAATTTCTATATCAGGATATTGTGAGTATAGGTTGGTTTCTATCATGTCTTTAAACTTCTCCTTTGCCCAGATGAAAAATCTAACAGAGCCGTTGACGGAAGCTATCTCCAATGAAAACCAAGATCTAACAGAACCTTTTATGTATTTGTCCATCCAAGTACCCTCGCCTCCTGGTTGAAAAAGAGAGTTTATAAATATCTCCATTGCAAGTGGCGATTTTGTCATTATTTTAGGGATCTTCAGTTCAAGTAGAACGTATTTTTGATTTGCAAAAAACTTGGCTCTTACATAAGCAACCCAATTTGACCAAAAAGACTGTATCAGCACTACAGGTATCACTATTATAATCGCAATGTAAAGTACTCTTAGGAAAGTAATGAAAACTATACTCGTTTCTATAGAACTTGAAGGGCTCATAATCTTGTAGATTATAACACAAGACTAGTTCAATAAAAAACACCCGTTTGAGCAAGATTGCTTTACGGATGTTTTTTTCTTCCTTAGTCGCTGATAGTATCCACAGCCCAACAACTAACTCTTAACCATTGACTGCTACAAGGTGATATTTACCGTCTTTGTTCTTCTTGAATACTTTAGAGTTTTGCAGGTTTACAAGTATAGTGTTTTCTTTAACATATCTCTCCTTCATAACTTTTTGAATGATATCGTCTTTAGAAAGTGGTCCATGTTTATCAAGCATCTTTACGATAACGTCTTTTACTACTCCACTTGCATAACCCCACTCTGTAAGAGCGTAAAGTCCTCTACCTACTAGTACAAATCTGTCATCTTTGATCAACTCATTGTGAGTAGTTGCAATGTGAGCTTTTTTGTTGAAAAGTTTTTCTATAAGCTTTGCAATATCTCTGAAATGTATTGGTGAACCGTGCTTTCTCATTGCAAGAAAAGCGTAGTCTCTTATACCTTTAGTTTTAACGTTTTGAGAACTTGACTTACCCCATTCACCTAGTGGATTTTTAGATATTTGTTTTGAAATATTCAACCATCTCTTTGCAACCTCTTCATTTCTGAATTTTTCATTGACATCCTTTAGGTGCTCTAGAAAATCCTCTATAATCTCAGACTCAGGGATAAGTTGGTCATCCTTTAGGTTTGAGTATAGTTTTCTGATAGCTTCATGTATCTTTTTAGATAGCTGAGTATCAACGTGCCATCTGTGCTTGAACTCAGTGTCTTCTTTCTCTTTCTTAAATGCGTCACCTATAACTAGTAAAAAATGCAAATGATTTTTTGAGCTCTGATCCTTTGCAAAATGAGCTAAAAGTTCTTCTTCACCTACCATGCCACCTATGTTATGAACAGCATCATGTAGCTCCTGGAACACATCTTTTTCTTGCTTGTAGTAAGCAGACTTTCTGATGTTTTGAAGTGCAGCATGCTCTATCTGTCTAACTCTCTCTCTAGTGATGCTGTACATGTCTCCTATGGCTTCTAGGGTCATCCTTTCGTTGTCTTTGTCTAGTCCATATCTCTTAGTAACCACAAGCTTTGCTCTATCAGAAAGAGCTGACATAAGTCGCTTTGTTACATTTTTTGGTTTAAATGATAGTGTGATTGTAGCCATATATTTATTGATTGTTGTTAAGTTGTATCACGAATGCCCAATTAAGTCAATAATCTGTCAAGTGGGGAGATTTTATCATAAATGATACCAATTACACAATAATATTTATCAACCTTCCTTTAACGTATATTACATTTTTTGGTGTAGCACCCTCAAGCTTTGCAACTATTTCTGGTAGCAAAAGAGCCTTAGACTTCATGTCTTCATCTGGTAACTCAGGGGTTTCAAAAACTGCCCTAAGTTTACTATTGATTTGTACCACTATCTTGTACATTCCTGAATCAAGTTTAGCAGGGTTATATTTTGGCCAAGGTTCAGTGTGAATACTTTTTTTATTACCTAGTTTTGACCAGATTTCTTCAGATATATGAGGTGCAAATGGTGCCAGTAGCTTTATAAATACTTCATAATCAGAGCGAGTAACTGTCGGAGCTTTCTCAAAAGCATTTAACAAAATCATCATAGTAGATATGGCTGTGTTGAATCCCATACTTTCTATGTCATCACCAACTTTCTTGATTGTCTTATGGACCAATGATTCTAGTTCTTTGTCCACCGTTTCGCCTGAGTTTGTCTTTGCAGCTGAGGTCTTACCAGATTTCAAATCAACTTTATTGAACAAGTTGAAAACTCTTTCTATAAACCTCCTCGAGCCGATAATACTTGATGTATCCCAGGCCACTTGTTGGTCAAAAGGACCCATAAACATTTGATAAACTCTAAGTGTGTCAGCGCCATATACCTTGATAACATCATCAGGGTTTACAACATTGCCAAGTGATTTAGACATCTTTACACCACCTTCAGCCAAGATCATACCGTGAGCTGTTCTCTTTGCATAAGGCTCATTTTCGTCCACTACTCCTATGTCGAAAAGGAACTTGTGCCAAAACCTCGAGTACAAAAGGTGTAGAGTAGTATGTTCCATACCTCCGTTATACCAGTCGACTGGATTCCAGGCTTTAAGTTTTTCAGGAGATGCCAATTGCTTGTCATTTTTGGTGTCTGTGTATCTCAAGTAATACCAACTAGAACCCGCCCAGTTTGGCATTGTGTCTGTTTCCCTCTTTGCTTTTGCATTACAAACAGGGCATTTTGTGTTAACCCATTTATCAACTTTTGAAAGTGGTGATTCACCATCATCTGTCGGTTCGTACTTAGCAACTTTAGGAAGTTTTACAGGCAAATCTTTTTCAGGTACCGGTACCCATCCACAATCAGGACAATTTATCATCGGTATAGGCTCACCCCAATATCTTTGTCTTGAAAATACCCAGTCTCTAAGCTTGTATTTTGTTACAATCTTTCCGCCTACAGAGTCTGTGATAGCTTTTTTTGCTGTTTCTGAGTCCATATCGTCGAACTTGCCTGAGTTTGTGAGGATACCTTCTTCGGTTACAACTCTTTTGATCTCGAGTCCATACTTCTTCGCAAACTGAAAATCTCTCTCATCATGAGCTGGAACTGCCATAACAGCACCTGTTCCATAAGTTGCTAGTACATAGTCAGCAATCCAAACAGAGACTTTTTCACCATTTGCTGGATTTATGGCAAATACTCCGTCGAGCTTTACTCCAGTTTTTTCTTTACCTTCAGCTGTTCTGTCCATATCGTCTTTGGCCTTTGCCTGGTCAATATATTTTTGAACCTCTTCTTTGTTTTTGATATTGTCCCAAAGTGATTTTACTAGCTGTGCTTCAGGTGCCAACACAACGTATGTAACGCCAAAAAGTGTATCAGCTCTTGTTGTGAATGCTTTTATATTAAAATCGGTGCCTTCTACTTTAAAATCAATCTCAGAACCAACACTCTTTCCAATCCAGTTTCTTTGTTGGATTTTTATTCTCTCTAGATAGTCAACATCATCAAGGTCTTTATCAAGCCTGTCTGCGTATTTTGTTATGGCAAGCATCCATTGGTCCTTTTCCTTTTTTATCACTTGAGTTCCACATCTCTCACAACACCCATTAACAACTTCCTCATTTGCAAGACCTATCTTATCCTTTGGGCACCAGTTTATGGTTATCTTGTCTTTATATGCCAGACCTTTTTTGAACATTTGCAAAAATATCCACTGCGTCCACTTATAGTATGCTGGGTCAGTAGTATTTATTTCTCTAGACCAGTCAAAAGATATGCCGACAGATTTCAACTGTCTTCTAAATGTATCAGTGTTCTGCTTCGTCGCCTTCTGAGGATCAATACCCGTCTTGATTGCATAGTTTTCAGTAGGAAGACCAAATGCGTCCCATCCCATAGGAAACAATACGTTTTTGCCTTCAGCCCTCTTCTTTCTACTCACTATATCCATCGCTGTATAGCTTCTAGTGTGACCTGTATGCAGTCCTGCTCCAGATGGGAATGGAAATTCTACCAGTGCAAAAAATTTGTTTTGGCGATCTTTTATAGCCTTAGAGTCACTTGCCTTATAGATACCTGATTTGTCCCAGGCCTTTTGCCACTTTTTCTCTATCTTTAAATGATCGTATTGCTCAATTTTCCGATTACCTTGATTATCTTTGTTAGCCTTGGCGTTTTTCATTGTTGATGTATTTTTTGTTTAGATAATATGTAGCATATCCGAGGCCAATAATCAAAAAGCCGATGAGTACAAGTAGTAGTGACCAACTAATACTTCCAGCAAAGTATTGAGCAGATATTTTGATAAGGTAGATAGCGACTGCTATAGAAGATACTATTAGAGTGGCTGTTGAACGCATTGAAACACTAAGAGAAATAGCACCTATGGCTATGAATGCATATAGGAAGTTCCAAATACCACCTAGAAAGAGAGCTGAAAATAGAAATAGGATAAATGATACGAGAGTAAATAGTTTAGAAAGAGAGTATTCCTTTTGAGAAAATTTCAGCCAATGGCCATATGCAAAGTAACCAAGTGCTATGACCATGGATGTGAACACTACTGTATCCTTTATAAATCCAAATCTAAATCCTGTACCACGTAGCATTTCTGCAACTATCGAGTAGATAAGCCAAGTTGCGAATATTGCTGAAAAAACATGCAGCACTTTCTTTTTTGTAACATAAAGTGCAGATGCAGATACCAAAAGTGATACAAGTGATATAACAATACTGATAACAGCAACTGATACAGTATCGTAAAATGCTAGCTCAGAAAGTAAGATGTTTAGGCCAAGTGGAAACAAAACGGCTGATATTGCAAAGTAAACCTGAGTAGGTATTGCGCTGATAGCTTTTATACTCTGCTTTTCAGGCGCAGACTGCTGTCCAACTGTAGAAGATATTTTGAATGTATAAAAAGCAAGAACATGAGAAATCAACGCTATGCCAAGTGTAGAAAGTAGTCTGCCTACTACGCCTATAGCATCCCAGTTTTGAGAAAGTAGAACTATTACACCAACAAGTACAATCAGGCCTCCAATTCCAAACAAAACCTTTGTAACAATATTGGTCTTGTCTTCATTGCTCTGCGGCGTTGTGGCAGAAAGCTCATTTGTCAGACTTTTTAGCTGACTTATAGTTATCTCACCTGTCTCAACTCCTTTTTTAATTTGTTCTATAAGATTGTTCATGTTTTTATTGCTATTTTATTTTTTGTTAATAATTATTTTAGTTTCCTTTAATGTTTTGATCTACCCAGCCTATGAATCTAAAATCATTTTCATTGTAATAACTTTGGCTGGTAGAAGTTTCTGTTTCAATGCGTCTCACTGGATTGCCGTTTTTTATCAAGAACACACCGCTTCTGTTGTCTGAACCGCCAAATATATCCAGCAGACTTCCACTGCTGTATCTTGTGCTAACTCTATATCCATCAGGAGATGTATTTATATCTAGTATCTTGATATCTGATAGCTGATCAGCTGATATCTTTCTCGATGTATTGGTTTGAAAGTCAAAAACAAATAAATCTGGAGCTGTTCTGAATACCATAGGTTGGCCACTACATGCTTTCATACGAACAAGCTCAGGGTCTTCTTCTCCTGAGTCCGCAATATAGAAATCTCTAAGTGCTATGCTTCCGTCCGCACTGATTTGATAGTATTTTTCATATACGATGCAATCATTTCCACGAAATATGTATTGGTTATTTGCAGAATTCTCTGAGTATAAGAAATTGTAGTCAGACTTACTAAAAACCTTCGGCATATATGACAATGCACCTATGACAAGTACCAAAAGTATAGGTGCCCCGATAGCTACGTAAAAAGGAATGTTCTCTTTTTTCATAATGGTTATTATACCATGAATAATGTGCTGTGTATCAGAGGAGATCTAGGTGGCGTAGGGTTTTTTCAGAATGGTATGAAATATGTTTAATAAAAAAACCGTCAGGATTTGTGGTCCTGACGGGGCAAGCATTTTACTGTCCGATGCTTGAATCATAACTAACTGTAATTTTTGGCTTTTTGCTGAACTTATATCCATGCAGACCTGGGTTCACAGATGACGAAAATGAATGAAGGACCTTCAGAGGAACGTCTTTTCCTTCATCAAACTCGTCACTTGGAAATCCTGAGACAACCCTCTCTAGGTTGTAGTAAAGATACTCATCCATCTTTTTAAGTCCACCCGCCGGGTCGCTTTTGGTTTTAAAGGATATGTTTGAAATATTATCCATGTCGACTACTGATGAATATTCCAGAACAGCAACAACGGGCACTGAGTCTTTTGTCTCTGTGGAGACAGTTACCCACCTGGCATAGTTAGTCGTCGAAACAGAGCTAATGTTCACTTCTATATCGCTTCTTTTAGCATTGCTGAGTGAGTTTACAAAGATCGGACTACTTAGGTCATTACCGTGATAACTATAGAGTACCAACCATGAAAAGAGTGGTTTAGGACTCCAAAGTACGAATGACATCATAAAGTTTCCAACCGTGAATAGCACAAATACCATTTTGGTCATGGAAAACGTTCTACTTTGCCCAGACTCAGGAACAATGATACTTGCTATGATGAAGATCAGAAGTACCATCGCTGATCCTAGGTGTATGGGCTCCGCTATACCAATCCTGTCACCTGCAAAATCCGTCGGGGCGATGTAAAGTGATATGGCGTACAGAGCAAGAAGTGACATCGGCAACCACCAACACTTAACTAATTTCCATGCTAGTTTACCAGCAATTGCCAGAAAGTTCCAAAATTTAACAAACTTATCAGCTGACTGAGTGGATTCAACATTATTCATAACACAAAGAACGGGTTTTGTTTTGACCCTTTGATATATTGCTTTTTTAGATTATCTTTGTCAAATAACTAACTTATAAAATAAAAAGTGCCAGCAACTCTCGCTGCTGGCACTGTAGCCCATCACTTGTGACTACTGTGTTACATGTCCGGGTACATAGGACACCCTAGCCTCTTTGAACTCCTTCAGGTGATACCCTATACCTGAAAGATTCAGGGATTTTTCCAAACTAGCTAGCTCAGCCAATGTAAGTCTACTGCCATCCACCAAGGACTTTACGTCCAGGGTTTTGCAGAACTCAAACACTCCTTGGCTTAGATGTCTTGCAACCATGTCCTTCTGACTCTCCAAGACCCCGTTTGGTTCTGAGAAAAATGGAACTTTTTCCAATCTTCCATTATCAATCTCAATAACCAAACCTAGTTCAAGCTTTGCATTCACGCCCTCAGGCGTGAAGTGATATTCCTTGATCGCGAAGTTATGCTCTATGTCCGCACAAGGTATCATCGACATAGCTTGAGCTTTATGGCTTGAAAAAGGGTTGACCCAGACAGGAGTTGAAATGTCTCGAGTGGTGGAGTAAACCTTCTCTATTGCCAAGGGTTGCCAAACCACAGCAGAACCAAGGATGTATAGAGAGACGAGAAAAACTGACAGCGTCTTGTAGTTTGAGACATTGTCCTTAACATACTCTTTTGATCCAGACCTGTTTGCGATAATAATGGACCCTATTGCGTACACTTGCGACACCAAACTGAACCAGAACAAGGCATAGTTTGCACCGATCATGCCACCCTCCGCATCCTTGACCTGGATGCTGTACCAGATATAGAAGGACACTACGTTGAGTATTATCCACCTGCCTGCATAGGCTACCTCCCAGATCAGTTTGATGCACTCGATTGCAACCTTCCTCATTGAAACCGATTTCGCTGGAACCGACGGCTGACTGATTGTTGACATATGTGAATCTTTCTATCTTTCGTTGTTTATGTTTTTTTGACGTTTGGAACATTGTCCAATTTGAAGGATGACATTTGATTGCGTATATGTCAATGGTTTGTTTACTTTAATTGCGGCGATTCAAAGGCGTTGAACAGTTACAGGAAACCCCTGCATGCAGTAGGTTTCTTTTTGTCTAAACCCTAACTCCATTTATTCCACGCTTCGCTCTGAATCTCCGAATTCAGAGTTACACCCTAAACTCAATAGTACTACCATCTTCCGCTAACAGAAAACCCACCTCTCACGACGTGAATTTTCCGCGTTGAGATGGTGGGTTAATAGCCTTTCTTTTTTCCTTTTCCGAGGACAAAATCTCGTTCGGACTCGAGTAAACTTGGTGCCTTGCTGGAGAGAAAATAAATCCTCTCTCCAATTTCACAAATCTTGCTTGCTGGTAGCTCAGCAAGATCGCAGTTAAGGCCAGGTCCCTGACGAGGGCATTCCTCTTCAAGAATTTTAGTGATTGTTTCGAGTCGTTCGGTTTCTGTCCAGTTTTTACTTGGATTATTCATGCTGTGGTTTCCTTTCTAGGAACACCATACATCTAATTACCGTGCAAGTCAATGTCTATACCCTAAACTCCACAACATCCCCATCTTTCACCACATACTCCTTCCCTTCTGTTCGTATTAAACCTTTATCTCGTGCATTTGCAAATGAGCCTGCATCTATGAGGCCATTCCAAAAAACGACTTCAGCTCTTATGAACTTATCCTTAAAATCAGTATGTATGGCAGTACCTGCAAGTGGTGCAGTCCACCCTTTTTCTATAGTCCATGCTCTAGTCTCCTTTTCACCTGTAGTAAAGTAAGTCTGTAGATTTAGCAGTGAATACCCTGCCTTTATAAGGTTGTTTATGCCATCATCACTAGCGCCAAGCTCTTGTCTAAACATTTCTTTCTCTTCACCTTCCAGATCCTTGAGTTCATGCTCAACTTTTGCATCAACGACTACCCACTCTGAGCCTTGTGCTTTTAGATAATCAATCAGAGCTTTGTATCTTGCCTCATTACCATTTTCCATTTCATCTAGGTTTACGCCACCAGACTTTTTGTTCAAGATATACATCATTGGCTTCATGGTCAAAAACTGAAAACCTTTTATAGACTCAGTTTCCTCTTCATCAAGTGTCAAGGTATTTATAAGTTTTTCATCTTCCAAGGTCTTTTTTATCTTCTCAAGAACACCTTTTTCAAATATGGCTAGTTTGTCCCCTCTTTTTACATCTTTTTCTATACTTCCAAGTCTTTTGTTCACTGTCTGTAAGTCTGCAAGTATTAGCTCCAGGTTTATGACCTGTATATCGTCTACTGGGCTAACTCTTCCGTCCACGTGTATAACATTTTGATCCTCAAAAATACGCACAACTTGTGCTATAGCATTCACCTCTCTAATATGTGAAAGAAATTGATTTCCAAGTCCAGCTCCTTCAGACGCACCTTTTACCAGACCGGCAATATCTACAAACTCCACCACCGCAGGTACTGTTTTTTGAGTCTTAGAAAAAACCGCCAACTTATACAGTCTCTCATCAGGCACAGCTACTATACCCACAGCAGGATCTATTGTACAAAAAGGATAGTTGTCAGCAGGAACTGACTTTTTAGTAAGTGCATTGAAAAGTGTTGATTTACCAACGTTAGGTAATCCAACGATGCCGATTGATAGTTTCATTGGAGGGAGTTTAGCATAAGAGGTACTTTTTTGAAATATGCTTATAGGTAAATTATATTTTGATCGTTAATAAAAAAGACACCTTGCGGAAACCGCAAGGCGCTTGTATTAGGTCTGTACCAATTGTTTTTGGACACTGATTACCACATACTTATGCGTGGTGGCACAAATGTCGTAGTTCTCGGCACATACCTGTTGCTAAAACCGTACACAATGCTAGCGTTGTAACGCTTCTTGCGTAAAGGCTTAGCTTTTTTTCCAGCCAAGGCCATCCGTTTCAGGTGTTTTGCGTTTCTATGCTTTTTGCCCATACTTACCTCCTTTCTTGTTGTATTTTATATGGAACGCCGTTGTGGAGATTCCGATGAAGACTTTATCAAAATATTCAAAAAGCGCAACAATTTTGATGCACGATAATAATGTTGAATAAACAAAAATCCGCCTCACGACAAGACGAATTTTCACATGTTGTAGGAGGTGTTAAACCTCTACTTCTTCCCTTGCATAATCTTCTGAAGTTGCCCTTGGTTCTTTCTCATAACTTCCATAGTAGCTGACATCTGGTCTCGTCCTTGTTTGGTCAAAACCTCAACCTCCTTCGCTATATTTTCGAAGAATTCAGGATTAGACTCTACTAAACTTATAATACGCTCTTGTTCTGCTTCAGGGACACCTTTCATCTGTCTCTTGAGCATTTGTTTCATCAAAAAGTTTTTAAAAAATGCCATATGCCAGATATTATATCACCTTTCAAGTGGCTGGCGAGTGTACACTTATGAAGATTTATTACCAAATATTGAAAAATATTCCATGACCCAGGCAGGCTCTCTGTTAACAGATACCTGTTATCTGCCAACTGATACCTGTTATCTGAAATCTGCTAACTAACAATCCTCCACTGCTCCAAAACCTCATCAAAATCAACAAAATATTCACGTCTGCCTTCTAGTGCAAACTTTATAACATTTTCATATGCATCAGGTACTCTGTCACCATCTCTAGTCATAGCTGAGCTCTTGTAATTATTTATAGGCAATAACAAATTTCTCCCATCTTTCAGAACGATAGAAACCTCACTTTTATCTTCTGGTTGATATTTACCACCTTCTATTATCACATCAACAACACCATCGAACTTACCACTTATTTCAAAGTATGTTTCTGTTTTTGACTCATTACTCACACCCTCGACGCTTTTATAGGCAGGATCTTGTATTTTTTTTACATTATCAAATGAGATTGCATGCAAGATATTAGATCTCGACTCTGACTCACTTGCTACACTTAAAATACTGGTCAAAACTCTTAGACAATGATTTTGACCGACATCTTTTATCGCACCGACACTATCATAAAATGCACCACGACCATCAACACCCTTTTTCTCTAGTATTGATACCTTTATGCATTTTATATCATCCAAAGACTCTTTTTCGCCTGATAATCCAAAAAAGCCATCGAATCCTTGAGTTTCGAAATCAACTATAGCTTGCTTGCATGCATAATGATCAACCAAATACACATTCTCAGTGTTAAGGTCAGACTCAATGATTGCACGTAGCTTCTCAGCTGTTTCTAAATCACTGCCAAAAGGTTTTTCAATCAAAAGTTTATTTCTACTGTCAGTCTTGCTTAAGATACCTGATTGAGAAAGTCTGGCCAAGACCGTTTCTGTTAGTTGTGGTGGCAAAGATATATATATTAAAGATTCTTCCCCGGCTATTTCCATCTTCAAATTTTCATAACCAGCCATATCATCTATTTCAGACTGAACATACACCCATTTTTTTATAAAATCATTATAACTACCGTCAGAAAATGCGCCGCTGGCATCAGCACTAGCAGTCGTATCAGATCCACCGACTACAGTGTCCGTAGAATTCTCGATTAAACCACCTATGTAAGCCTGAAAATCGCTCACTGACATGTCTTTGCGCCCAAACCCGATATACTTGCTGATACGGTTTTCTGCATCAGCACCGAAGACTGTAGCGAGTTTACTTAAAGCTGGTACAATCTTTTTCTTGGCAAGATCTCCTGTTATACCAAAAATGACAATGTTTTTCATTGCCTATATTTTACACTATCAGATGGTTATATAGAAACCTCAGGGTTTGTAGAAGTTGCTGCTGAATCTGTTGATGTTGAAGTAGTGTCTGTAGAACTAGCTGTGCTACTGCTCGCAAGTATATCCGCAATAGTGGCAGACATAATGACTTCTGATGAAGAAGTTGAAAGAGTACTTAGTGACATTGTTATATTTGACAATGCGTCAGCTGTGACAGATTTCAAAGCTTCTGTACCTGCTAGGTTTGTAGCCAAAACTACCTCGGCATCATTTGCATACTGAAATGCTGATTGAACTAGTATAAGAGACTCTTGGAACAATGACTTTCGTAGTTTGTCAGTTGCAAATCTAGCCAGTCTATTGGCCTCAGAGATGTAGCCACGAGTAGTGGAAGCAGATGATTCACTAAGTGTTGAGCTTGATACCTGAGTTGTTAGATCTGCTAATTTGGCTCTAACTTGAGATATTCTAAGTTCTAGTTTCTCTCTATCTTCTGATCCAAGTACCGATGCAACCTCTTTACTCTGTATTGTATTTCTGGCAATAGTTGTAGTAGCTATCTCTGATTTCAATTTAGATATAAGGCTGTCTAGCTGAGCTAGTTTTTCAGTATTGTAAGTTCCAGTTGAAGATGCGTGCTCTGTAGATATCTTTTCAAGAATAAGCTCATGAGCTCTCATAGATGATTCAAAGTTTAGAGCAATTTCTTGTGCTGACTTTAGGTCGTTGGTAGAAACAAGTGAAGCTACTTGGAACTTTACTTGATCTGCTTGTTTTGCAAGCTGTTTTGTAAGTATAAGGCCAGTTTGATTGTTAAGTCTGCCCTTTTGAGAAAGTAGGGCTACTTCCTTAAGTCTCTTGTCAGCTATTTCTAGAGCAAATTTTGCTTTTGCTTCAGGTGTGATAGCTATAAGTGACTTTGCAGACTCATTTATATTGACTTTGACTGTATACAAAACATCACCTGGTAAAGATGATTCAGCTGCCAGTGATACGCCGCCAGTACCTATAAGTAGCGCTAGTACTGCTAATGATCCAGCAAAACTATTTTTAGAAAAATATGCCCAGTTAGGGTAAAGATTTGTATAGAAATTTGATTTGACTCGCCCGATAGTTTTTGTAAGAGCTTTTTTAGAATCACTAGTCTCATGATTGTATGAATCAGGAGTGACTGCATACATCATATCAATCTTTTCAATCATGTTTAAAGAAGACTGCAAAACATCAGCTTTTTCGTCTTGAGTCATTTTGATTGACTTAAGATCTAGTATTAAATTTTGAAATTGTTTATTTTTCATTATTTTCAAAAAGTTTTTGAAGCTCCTTTATAGCTCTATGTAGCTTTACAGATATCGTATTTTCACGTTCATCGAGTATTTCCGATATTTCTTTTACAGAAAGCTCGTCTACATAGCGCATAAGAACAATATCTCTAATGGATTCATCGAGTTTCATCACAAGTTCAAGAGCTTTTTGGCTATCAAGACTTCTCAATACTTTGTTATGAATCTCAGAATCTATAGGATCAAAACCTTCTTCCGACAAAGCGTCCAAAGACACATTTTTCTTCTTTCTGTACTGGTCAGTTATCGCATTTATAGCAATTCGGTATAAAAATGATTTAACATTTTTAACCTCTTCGTTACTGTCTGTGATAACGTATTCCCAGTATTTTACGAATGTGTCCTGCACAACATCCTTTGCTTTTTCTCTGTCTGAAAGTCTGTAAAATGAGAAACGGAACAAAGAATCTGAGTACTCATGGTATACTTTATGAAAGTCGTTTTTGAGGTTCTGATGTTTTTTATTGTTCTGCATAGCTTATGACGTAAAAAACTCGCATTTATTACACCGTGTCATATAATAGTATCACATGAATAAACAAAGAGTAATAAGAAAATACACCAAAAAGCCAGTCGCACCATCCAATATGCGCCGAAATATCCTTATTGCAGGCCTTATATTTTCAATCTTTATAGGTGGCTCAAGTGTTTATATCTCAAGAAACTTTGATATTTCCCCACTAGCATTTTATGCAAATCTAGCCAATCCAAACCTTAGATATGTGACAATACCAGCAGGATTGCGAAAAGAAGAGATCGCCGAGCGATTTGCCAAAGTATTACCCTGGGGTTCCGAAGAAATAGAGCAGTTTATGAAGACTGGTCCAACTGACCCAGAGCGAGGTGTCCTCGACGGCTACTATATGCCAGGTTCATATTGGGTAAAGCTAACAGACAAAGGTGATGATGTGGCTCTTATGATGATGAAAAATTTCAATAAAGTTGTCGGTGAAAATATTGATCAGCTTAAAAAAGCTCAAAAAGACAGCAATAAAAGCAATATGGTTAACCTGGATACCGCCGTTCGTATTGCTTCACTTATACAGAAAGAGGCTGCTGGAGGCAAGGATGCTAGAATCATATCTGGAATAATCTGGAATAGACTTTTTAGTGGTATGACGCTCGATATAGATGCCACACTTCAGTATGCTAAAGGCAATGAAGAGGACTGGTGGCCAATGCCAAAGAGCGAAGATAAAAAGATAGTTTCCCCTTTTAACACTTATAAAAACAAAGGTCTACCTCCTACTGCTATCGCAAATCCAAGTTGGAAAATGATTGAGGCGGCACTTAACCCTACAAAAACTGATTGTGTATTCTATATACATGACAATCGCCGTGGATTCCATTGTGCAAAGACATACGAGGCTCATAAGCAAAATATTCAGAGGTATTTAGTTGGAAGCAAATAAAGCCACGTCAAAAATTGCAAAAAACATCCCCTCTACGCTTGTGACGTGAGGGGTAGTTTTTTTACCTTGATTTACTTATTTTAGTCTATCTATCTGAAAAGCTGTCTTTCATTATTTGTATTATGCCGCAACTTCGTTATGGGCCTTAGTATCCACCTCGTAACTTGTATTTTGTGCTTCGAAGAAGTTTACAAGCTCGTGTACATCAGTTGCTGTTGCCATCCATTTTGCAGGGTTAGATGCATTGTAGTGAGGTTCTAGTCCAAGCTCTTCTAGTCTTCGGTCTGCAACGTACTGTACGTATTGATTTACATAGCTGGCGTTTAGACCAAGGATACCATTTGGAAATAGATCTTTGTTGTACTCTACTTCTACATTTACCCCTTCGATAACGATATCTCGTATCTCTTGTGCAAATTCAGGTGTAAGAAGGTCTGGATTTTCCTCCAGTACAGTGTGTATCAAGTTGATACCAAACTTTAGGTGAAGACTTTCATCTCGAAGTACCCAGTTAATCATTGAGGCAAAGTTTCTAAGCTGGTTCCTTTGTCTAAATGACATAACAACCATGAATCCACTGTAGAACCAAGTACCTTCCATGACAATGTTTGTTGCTACCAAGTTTCTTACGAAATCTTTCTTGCCTTCTACAGTCTCAATATCAAGCATAGTCTCTGTCATACGACTTAGATATTTCTCGATATATGCCTCTTTTGCAAGCATAGAAGGAGTTTCTAGGTGATTGTTGTAGACTTTTTGCTTATCGAATGGGAATGTTTCAAGAACATACTCGAAAGATACACAGTGGTTAGCTTCTTCCCACATCCATTTTGCAAGAAACAAGTGAGCCTCAGGAGCCTTCAGGTATGGATATATACCTAGTGCTATAGATCTGTTGACCATAAGCTCAGCTGGGTTGAAGAATGACATAACAAACTCTACAGCATGTCTTTCATCTTCAGTCATCTTGGCAAAGTCTTGCAAATCTTCTTTTAGCGCGATCTCATGTGGAAACCAAGTGTTTCTTACAGCTTGATTGTAAAGCTCATAAGCCCATTTGTACTTTATAGGGTGAAGAGTTGTATCTGTTGGTGATGGTTTTCCGACAATCATTATATTTATATATTATTGATGAACAATTTATAATCATTCAACAGTCTTTAATAATTTATTTCTAATAATGTAATCGACCTATTGTCCACCTATTTTATATTTCTAAATTATTTATTTGAAAAATATGTTAGGTGGGACTTATAGTATACCAGTCGATCATTCATATGTGCATTGAGTTATCAGCACCGAATATTAACTGTTACTTTATATCTGTTAACTATTACCTACCATCTGTTAACTGATATCCTCTAACTGTTATTGGCAACTGTCGCACACGTTTGCATCTGCAGGATCTAGTCCAAAATCTCTTGCGTCTACAATCCTGGACGGATTTGAAGGTGCAGATGACGTTGTTGATACTGGAGATGATTCTGCTGATATAGATATTGTAGGAGAAGAAATAGATGAAGTGCTTGTAGAGCCACTATCTATATCTACTTTGATTGTAGAAGTTTGCTCTAGATTGACTGATACTGTAGGTGTTTCAACTGCAATAGACGCAGTTGGAGCCATACGCATACCGGCAAAACCTTTTTTACCTAGCTGTTGAGACTTGTTTACACTAACTGTACTCTGCTCTGCACTGTGCTGAGGCTTCATGTGTAGGTAGTATGTAGACTTTAGGCCCTTCTTCCATGCTGTGCTGTATATGTGAATGAGCTGGTTTATATCTCTTGTTTCAAGGTACATATTTCTAGATAGTGCCTGGTCAACCCATTTTTGAGCTCTCGCAGCTACTTCTATAACCGCATAAGGTGATACTGAGAAAGAAGTCTTGTAAACATTTTTAATGCTATCTGGAATACCATCTATGTCTTGTATATCTCCTCTATGTTCTATAATCTTACTTTTAACTTTGTCCCAAACACCTGCTTTTTCTAGATCCAAAACTAGGTTGTGGTTTATGTCTAGGTATTTACCAGAAAACTTGTTTCTAGAAAATGCTTGAGCGAAACGTACATCTATACCGGGTACAGTTCCAGCCAAGAGTCCTATATTTGCATTTGGAGCAACTGCCATCAAAGTAGCATTTCTAATCCCCTTTTTAACTTTTGCTCTAAGTTTATCCCAGTCTAGATCAGCATTGAAACTCTCTTTTGTTACAAGCAATGCCTCACCTCTGTCTTTTTCTAGCTTAGCTATAGTGTCGATGGGAACAAAGCCTTGTGACCACATTGAGCCATCGAAGTTTTTATAAGAACCTCTCTCTGTTGCAAGGTCGCAACTTTCATCTATCGCATTGTAACTTATAAATTCAAACAGCTTATCTACAAGGTTGAAGGCTTCTTCACTATCGTATGCATATCCGAACTTCTCGAAAAGGTCTGAGAACCCCATCACTCCAAGCCCTACAGCTCTGTTCTCTTTGTCAGACTTAGCAGCTTCTGGTACAGGAGGCATGTTGATATCTATGAGGTTATCAAGATGTCTGATGGCTAGTCTGGTAGTCTTTGCAAGGTCTTCCCAGTCTATCTCTTTTACAAGAGACTCTTTGCCGCCTAGATCCTTTACTGTCTTTTCTTTCAAATGTGCTACTACGTTCAAAGATGCAAGGTTGCAAACCGCAATGTTTTCCTTGTCTTGAGGTAGACAGATTTCAGTACACAAGTTAGACATGTGTATTGTGCCGGTATTGTTGTTCAAAGCTCTAACATTAATAGTATCTTTCCATGTAAGCCAAGGATGAGATGTAGTTTGAAGTGATACAAGCATTTGTCTGTATAGCTCTTCAGCTGGCATCTTTTTCCACATTCTGATCTTGCCCGCTTCTGCCATTTCTATGTATTCAGCATATCTCTTGCTAAATTCTTGACCATAAAGCTCATTTAGATCTGGAGTTTCTTTTGGATCAAATAGGTACCATTGAGCACCTTGAGTAACCCTCTTCATAAACTCATCAGGTATATAAGAAGCTGTGTTGGCAGTTCTCATACGCATATAGTCATCACCCGCATTGTGTCTCCAGTGTATGTATTCAGGAAAATCATAGTGCCAGTTCTCCATGTAGAAGCAAAGTGCACCTTTTTTCTTTCCACCTCTGACAATAGCATGGATAGCTGTGTCCATAATCTTTGCAAAAGGAGTAGGTCCGCTAGATGTAGTGTTACTAGAGTGCAATATAGATCCTGTAGCTCTTAGTTTTGTAAGAGAAACACCAAGTCCTCCTGTACCTTTTGATATAAGCATGACATCAGACACTGACTTTGCTATATGCTTCATGTCATCGTGTACCTCTAGTAGATAACAGTTTGAAAGAGCGGGTCTTGGAGTACCAGCTGTAAGGTTTGTAGAACCTCCTGCGACATATTTGAGCTGAGACATTTGCTTATAGAACTCTATAGCCTGAGCGTTTGGATCCTTTTCATGATATGACATCCCCATAGCAACTCTCATAAAGAAGTATTGAGGTGATTCGATAGGTTTTTGATTTGTATCTTTTATAGAATATCTGTGTAGAAGTGTTGATAGACCTGAATAAGTGAACAACTCGTCTCTTTTTATATCAAGAGCTTTAGAAATCTTCACAAGATCAAACTTATCTCTCATGTCCGTATGAAGCATTCCTAAATCAACAGCTCTCTTAATGTGCTCTACGAAGTTTTTCTGATGTTTTGCTGAAAGCTCTTCATCACTGTCTTTGTCGAATTCGCCTATAACCCTTCTGTAAACTGTCTTGAGCAGCAGTCTCGTAGCTATCTTGTCATATCTGATGTCATCTTGGACATTTTGAAGCGCTGCACTTATAGTTGCCTGGTCTAGTTCTTCTGTAGTGATGCCATCATATAGAGTCAACTGCGTCTCACTTGCAATCTGGGTTACATAACTGGCTGAGTTTTCAAAATCATCACAAGCTCTAGCTATGGATGCATTGATCTTATCAGCGTTAAACGGTTCTTTTGTCCCATCTTGCTTTGTTACAGTTATGTTCATATTTGATGTGCAATTAACTTTTAAATGAATATTAATTTTCCTAATCGCGCCGAGACCTAGTGATCAGAAGAACGATATGTATTAGCAATTTTACACCTCACAAGCTCAATTGTCTTAAATTTTCTGTGGATAGTGAGCCTAAAAAAGTACTAAAACACATTTGAAAATGTCAACGCAATACCTGTGCCCAAATGAGTCTTTTTTTGAAATGTATTATAGATACAGCAAGCTAAAAATTATTAGAAATACCAGAAATAAATTTTCATATTTACTCTCGAAGCTTTAACAAATATTAATTACTAATTGATAATCATCAATTGTCATATTTTAAGCCGTATTTAACAATATATATCTATATTTGTCTATATTATACTTGACATATTACTATACATGGTATATAATATGTATATATGAAAAATACACTTTTTACATTTATCATAACAATATTAACAATAATAGGTCCAATGGTTCCTGCGTCTAGTGCTGAAGCTGCATCTGGGACTTCATGTCCCTTTGTTGCAAGTGCCGACAATTACGTAGTTAAATTCCCAAGTAAAACACTTTTCTCTAATCAAGGAGTGGAAAATGCATATGTAGATATTAAAAATCTAAATATACCAGCAGGTACATATGAAATAACTCTGCATGCCTATGACAATCACTCCGCTCATGGAGGTCAAGGGCAAACAGATGAAAGATACTTTATTGTTGCAGTACAAGATACAAACACTAGATTCAGATCATCAGCATCTGCAGATATCCCTGAAAACAAAAACACTTCTACTACAGTAGTGAGCAGGGGTGCAGTTATTCAGAATACAGTTAGGTGGATAAGAGCTCAGCATGCTGGATATACAGTGAGTGGAAATTGGCAATCAGTAATACCAGTATGTGCTCAGTTTAAAAAGGTGGGTGGTACAACAACTCCTCCTGCTACTACAACTCCGCCTATTACTCCTATAAACCCAGTAGCATCTTGTACAGTATCAAAGACAAACCCTGTTGTTGGTGAAGTTATCACTTACGCTGCGAGTTCAACAGGTGGAAGACTTCCTTATACATACCAATGGACAGGACCTTTCACATCATCAGCTCAGTCTCTAGTACACACATTTACAGTACCTGGAGTATACAATGCAACTGTTATAGTAAGAGATGCGGACAACAAAATCACAACTGCTCAATGTCCTGCTGTTACTGTTACAAACATCAATATACCACCAGTAAATCCCCCTGTATCAGCTCTAGATGGTTCATGTTCAATATCAGCTACATCAGCTCAGATAAACCAGGATCTTGTATTCACAGCTAGTGGATTCGGTGGATCAGCTCCATACACATATCAGTGGTCTGGAAGTGATGGTCTAATGAGTTCAGCACAAACATTTACAGGAAGATTCAGTATACCTGGATTCAAGAATGCAAATGTTATCATCAGAGACAATAACGGAAACGCTGTATCTAGAACTTGTTCAGTAACAGTTGGTCAAGTTACGAGTATTCCTCCAACTTACAACCCGCCCGTATACTACCCGCCTACATATCAGCCTCAACCTCCAGTTTATCAACCACCAGTTACAGGTACACCAGTTTCAGGAGTATTCCTAAACCAAGTGCCAGCTACAGGTATAGAGTTTGGTTTCAAGATGACATTGTTCACTATAGCTATGCTGATCTGGTCAGTATTTGCAGCCTATCTATTCGTAACTAAGAGATACAAGACGCTATTTGCAGATGTATCACTAGTTGGAAATGATTCTGTAAATGCTTCAAACAGCCTTTCAAAAGCTAATGCAACTCTGTCAGACAAAATAAACTCCTTTAAACTTAACAATCAAATACTCAAAGGTATGAGATAATATCAAATAACAATGAGTACAAGCTAGGTAAAACTAGTTTGGGTAAAGTAAAAAGGCAAAAATACCCCGCTCCATGGGGTATTTTTGTTTATATTACTTACCTACGCTACTTTAGGTGATGTAAATGTATT
The DNA here is from genome assembly GCA_027490575.1 of bacterium. Lineage (GTDB taxonomy): Bacteria > Patescibacteriota > Minisyncoccia > Phycocordibacterales > CAIZLB01 > VEQN01. The sequence goes on from JAIXXV010000014.1 coordinate 55,213, forward strand.
GAACCATTACGTTTACTTGTAAATATCAATAATATGTTGTATAGTATGAGCAGTTCTTTCCATCGTATATGGGAGATTAGATAAACCCTAAAAAGAAAGGTTCAGGATGAAAATGATGTTAGTAAAGTTGTTAGTTTTTGTGGTTGTCGTGGCACTAGCCTATCTGTCAGTGTTCAAGGCAGCGGATGCGCAAGAAGTCACCCTTGAAAGTGTTCAGGTCTCGAAACTCGAGGAGCTCAGCAAGGGCTTGGAGAGGTTCTCATTTGAGCTTGAAAACGGTCTTTATCGCCGAGCAAAAGGCGACATTGAGACCAGGGCTGTTAAGGACGCTGTTAGAAAATTTGAATCAAAATGCAATGTCAAGAAGTCCTGGTTCGTGAACGGTAGTCCATACGCCATGATTCTGGACAAGACTTTCCAGCAAAGTATGTATGAGGTGCGTGGCATGTTCATAATACAGTCTCTGTTGGATTCCAGACCAAATCACATGCGAGTCGAGACGACATTGTCTCTTCTCGATGCTCTGGAGTCGGATGATCCGATTATGGTATACCCCGAGTGGTTTTTGTATGCCATTGCCAATGGGCATGCAAACTTCATGAAAGTTATTCGGAAATTTTCAAATCCCTATGATTTGCTTTTTTGGACAAAAGACATCGGGAGTGTGAAGAGCGTCAAGATACCACGTGACTAATGTCACCCATGGACTGTTCCAAGCAGTCTGGCGTATACCTTCGGGTATACGCTTTTTTAATACAAATGTATGTAGGTCTCGGTGCAAAGCCTACAAGCTAGGTCAGCAAGCTAAAGCTAAAGGTTAAGTATAAGAATATTTATCTGAAGAAAAGTGGCGAAAGTTACCCAGATAAAATAAGGGATATTAATGTATGCTACCCATTTGTAATATGGGAATATAGCTTTCATAAACCAAATGATTGTTATCAATACAATAATAATATCTATCGAAGCTAATAGGTTGTTTTGCAGAACAAATTGTAGAGGCGAGAAAGCTACATTGGAGATAATGTTAAATATGAAAGGCAGAGCAACTTTCTTTGGCAAGTCCCCTTTCATAATTTTATAAAAAACAAAACCAAATGATACTGCAATAATACTGTAAAGCACTGTCCAAACTGGGCCAAAAAGATAAGATGGCGGAGCCCATGTCGGTTTAATAAGTTGTTGATACCATTGTGATGTAGGGTTCATGTCTATATATTAGCATGTTTGGGGTTTGGTTGATATAGGTGGACAACATACTGTAATGACTGCAAAATACAGAAATTTAAAAAGTCGCATACACCAATCTGGTGAAATGCGACTTTGTGCACAAAACATTCATTTTGCTTTTTAGTTTGCTTACTCACGAACGCTGAACATAAACGGTTCCTCGAGGACAAGGTCCAACTTTTTCCCATCAAATGTTTCAGCTATCAGGAACCTTGGATCATCTCCAACTCTATCAAATTTCCCGATTCGAAGGTCTCTGATTTTCTTTTGTACCTCATGAAGTGGCCACGGCAGGAGATGCAGGCGAGACTCTCCAGGAATCAAATGACGTTCAGTGACATGTATCATGCTGATGTGGCCACATTGCGTCGAATCAGATGATGCATAGACCATCATTGATCTGCCGTCACGTACTACCCCTGTCAGAGCCGAGAGTTTCCACAGATGCGGAACACTCATGCTGGAGTTATCGTATGGGTACCAACCGTCTTTACACACCTTTCTTACTTCAGCTGGTAGATTATCAGGCAGAAACATTCTCATTCTCACAGGCTCTGCCACGAATGGTGGGCTCTTACAAGAATAACTAAACATAATTTTGTCCTCCTTTTTCTTGGTTTGATTTTGTTTAACAGCATTATAAAGCCATCATGGATTCAATGAACATCTCTCATACTAGATACAAGAGATATATAACCTACTTGAATTATCCATTTTTTAATGAATATGTAAACACCTAAATTTATCGAAAAAGTGATGCCTGTTGAGAATTGGAATGGTCACTACTCCTGCGTAGAAACAAAAGACCCTTCATCAACAACAACATTTTGTCTTAGTAAGGTATCATTTATATACATCAAACCTACTATGATGACAATCAGTGCGAGTGTCATAAGTACAATCCTTGGATGGTGTATTTTTCTGTTTTTGATCAATATGA
>JAIXXV010000017.1 GCA_027490575.1 bacterium
ACGTGTTCGCTATCACCTGGCACCTCTATCCCCCATGACATTTTGCTCTTTAGTCTTGAGATACTAAAATCTTGCAAACCTCTTTCAACAAATGCTTTTATCTCATTGAAACGAAAATCTGGAGTGACAAAAGTTGAATTGTTTTTATAGTAATCTAAAAGTTTATCTTGAAATACTGAGTATTTGAAAAAATAGTTTTCCTCGTCTCTAACCTCCAACTCTGTATTTGGGTGATCAGGACATTTTCCGTCTACTAACTCTGAGTCAGTCTTTTCTAGTTCGCAACCTACGCAGTACTTAGTACTGTAGTTTTTCTTGTAAATGTAACCATTGGCTTGGCATCTTTTCCAAAACTCTTGTGCTGACTTTATATGTTTTTCATCTGTTGTTCGTATAAAGTGCAAACCATCTGATATTCCCAAAACATCCTTAAGTGACTTAAACTTTTCTGCATATCCGTCTACATATGATTTCACATCAACTCCGTTTTTTTCAGCAGCATCAAAAAGCTTTTGACCGTGCTCATCAGTGCCAGTATTGAAAAACACTTCATAACCTTGAGCTTTTTTTGCCCGTGCCACAACATCAGCCCTAATGATCTCAGTAGCAAAACCCACGTGCGGATCAGAGTTCACGTAAGGAAGTGTTGAGGTTATGTAAAATGTTTTTGGCATGTTTTTGTTTCTGAAATCCTTTATAATTACTATTTACTAATCCTTGGTCCTATCTGTCAAGCGCGACTTTATTCTTAATTTGTCCCCAACTGCTACCTGCTACCGGTCTTAACTCTTTTGGCAATATAGCAGAGCAACGTTATCAGGTCTAGTTTCTGTTCCGCCTGTATTTGAAATAGTAACCGTGTGCGAGTGACTTCCTGAGCTGCCTGTTTGAACGGTGTTTGAACCCTCATTATTACTATCACCACTTCCAGCCGCTGCATCTACACCACTAGCAGTGAAAGTAACGTATGAATGTGTATGTGCCCCACCTGTAGATACTGTAGCTGAATGGTTGTGAGAAGCAAAAGCATCATTTTGCTTTTGGCCAAATGCTCCTGAGGCCGTGCCGTCTGTACTGGTTCCAAAACCACGAACAAACATACCTCTTAGATCTCTAGTGCCATTTGATCCATCTGACAATACCCATCCTGTTGGACAACTAGCTAGATTGAAAGCCATGACCGCACCCGTTGGAACACCGCCAAAACCTGATGAAGAAGTACAATTGTTGCCCGATTGGTCGCAATACTCACTAGCACCCACCTTACCATTTACACCTAAGAGCAGAGATATAGGCAAAGCATAAGTGTCAGTTGTTGAAGTTGCTATTGCCACTTGTCCAAATGATTTAAAACCTATTGTTCTGATAATGCCCGATTTATCTTGCATTGACGAGCTTACATTTATAGGTGCACTAGTATTTCCACTCGGAGCTGTAGCGGTTGGACCAGTCCAAGCATACAATGCAGTTGCTGTTGCAAAAACTATGACTATGATTGTTGACGATATTTTTTGTATATTCATATTTTTAATAATTATTAAATGGTTTATTTATTGATTCATTTATTACTTCTGGCGCCATCTTCTTTGTCGCCGAGCTATTTATCTTTGTATTTATCAAATCTGTATTTTCGACTTTAGACGGTGAATTGATATCTTTCATATCTCTTTTGCCGACATCTTGACCAGTGAAAGGCTGGTTAAGCTTTCTTAACAAAGCCTCTTCATTACTTGCATCCTTACTGTCTATTATAGTATCACTTTTTCCATCCGATGATGATCTGTCCAATTTTAAATTATTTTCATAATAATCTAAGGCGAAAAAATACATAAATCTTAATATAACTAAGAACGCAACTATAAAAACAATTTTTAAAATCAGCTGTATACCTCTTTTCTTAATAATGATACTTCTCATGGTGACTATGTATTTTTACTTGAATTATTTGAATCGTTTTTTCTCTTCAATATCATTTATAAACTCAAGCAATGCTACAGATATTGGAACAGCCAATAATGCTCCAAGAAGTCCAGCGAGCTGTGCACCTGCAATAAGAGAAATGATAACCAACAGTGGTGGTACTCCGATAATCTTTTTTGCAACTATAGGATACAGCACATGAGACTCTATTTGTTGGATAAATATGTATATAGCTATGACTATAAGTCCCAGACCGAATCCACCAGTAAGTGTAGACAGGAAGAATGCGGGTATCATAGAGAATGTAACCCCAATGATCGGTATAAACTCAAATATACCTGCCAAAAACGCTAGTAAGAATGGGTGTGGTACACCAACTATCAGTAGTGCTATGTAAGTCAGAATACCAACACTGAGTGCGAGTATAATCTGTCCTTGCATCCATTTGCCTATCTTATGTTGAGAACGTAGCCAGAGATTTCTAACGTATTTTTCATGTTTCAAAGGTGTGACAACTGCCAAAAACTCACCCACTCCGTCTTCTCGGACCGATAAGTAAAATGCTATCACTACCATAATTACCAATCCTGCTACTCCACCGAAAAATCCGGAAAAAAAAAAAAAAAATCCTCCAGAGAAGTTGGACACTAGATTTGTAAGCATACTGCCTAAATCACCAACAGCTATGTTGTTTGGTAGTTCAGGGAAGAATGTCCTAATACCAGAGATAGTTTCCTTGTCTAGCGGTTTCAGAATATCGATAGTTTTAACGTACTTAGGCAGGCCATTTATAGCAGATACGCTTTGAGAAAATAGAGGTGGTAAGACATAAGTAAATATACCTATAACTATGGCCACTATAGATAGGTAAGATATAGTAGCTGCAAAAAGCCTCTGAACCCTGCGCCTTATCAAAAATCTAACAATAGGCTCTATAACAGATGCGATGACGACCGATGCCAATATAATAACCACCAACCCGCTTAGTCTATATAACAGAAAAGCTGCCAGTATGAAAACAGCAACTTTAAACATCGTACCTACGCTTATATTTAGGTCTATTTTTTGAGATTTATTGACCTCATTCATGCCTAAAGGATATCACAGATTTGAGG
>JAIXXV010000003.1 GCA_027490575.1 bacterium
AGCCACTCGTCGTGCACTTGCTAGATTCCAAGCTGCTAACAAGATCACTCCTGCTGTAGGGTACTTTGGTCCGGTGACTAGGGCGAAAGTTCTGGAGATACTGAAAGGGAATTAGTAATAATCTGCCACCTGGTAACTGTGAACAGAGCTATTACAGTTTGCACTTTTGACCTGTATAATTTATGCATACTTTATAGACGATAAAAGGGCATATAAATATACACACAATGAAAATCAAAAAATTAAGATTATTAATCACCACTTTAATTGTCTTAGCATTTTTTGGATTTTCTTATAATGCTTTTGCTGATACACTTGCTTTTTCTGGAGGTTCAAATGTTGCCGGTGATGAAGGTACAAGAATAGCTATTACAGATCTTGAGATAACAGGTGAATCCATGTCAGATGTAGAAGTGCATTTGTTTGTGGCAACTGGTACTTTATCCATGGATACAACCACAGGTTTAACATTTGCAGGTGACATTGAAACAGGTTCGCGTTTGTCTTTCTTCGGTCCAATACCAGCTCTCAATGCTGCACTCGCAACACTTCATTTTGAAGCAGTAGGAGAAGGTTCGTTTCAGCTAGAGGCTACCATTGCACCTCAGGGAGTTATTTATTACCCTGGAAATGGGCATGTGTACGAAGTTGTTGTAGGTGAAGATCCAATATCAGCAGATGCTGCAAAAGTTGCAGCTAATGCTAGATCATTTGGCGGTATCTCTGGTTACCTTGCAACAATCACTTCTGTGCAAGAAAATGATTATATCTCGGCTCGACTTACAGATAATGGATGGATTGCAGCTAGCGATGCTGTTGATGAGGGAGATTGGAAATGGATAGATGGTCCTGAAGAAGGGTTGAGTTTCTGGTCGGGTGCTGATGACGGTTCTCCTGTTGATGGTAGGTATTCAAACTGGAATTCAGGAGAGCCGAATAATAGTAATGAAGAAGACTGTGCAGAGTTTATTGCTGGGGTTGGAGAAAAGTGGAATGACTTACCTTGTGGTGATAACCCGGGTAATCCAAGGTTTGCATATGTTGTCGAATATGGAAGCGAATCTGGTGAGCCAGAGGTTGCTTTTAAATCATTAACAATAACTCTTGTTGGTGAAAATCCTTTCGATAGTGGTTTTGGTACAGTTGAAAGCCCTTTCGCAATCTCAACATGTCTGCAGCTTCAAGCGATGAACGATTATCTAAGTTCACACTTTGAACTTGCTGGTAATGTCAATTGTGGCGCAGGAGCACCAGAGGGAAATGATACTAGGGCTTGGAATATTAATCTTGATGAATTTGAAAACGGTGATAGTGACGAACCTCTGATACCTGACTCATATAGCGTTGATCTTGATACTGATGTTGTTGTTACTAACAATGGATATTCAGGATTTGTACCAGTCGGAGATTCTGATTCAGCTTTTTCAGGAAATTTTAATGGTAACGGACATACCATAAGTGGTATTTGGATTTTTAGAAAAACTACTGACAATGTAGGTTTATTTGGTGGAATAAATGGAGCTACAATAGAAGACGTCAATATTACCAATTCAAATATTGTTGGGTCTGATAACACAGGTGCGCTTGTAGGATCTGCATTTTCAACTAGTAGCATAAGTAATGTGCATTTACAAAATAACATGGTAAGAGCTTATCTAGCATACGATGGAGGAGGGTTGGCTGGAGATATTGAGAATACAACAATTACAAATGTGACAAATATAGGAGGTACAGTACATGGTAGTGGATCTGTAATAGGAGGAATAGTGGGAAATATGGGGAACTCTATCATAAATTATGCTACATCATCTGCGGATGTTGATGGAGGTTATGCAGTCGGAGGACTTATAGGGCATATGTATTTGTCGACTACTACAAATTCAGCAGCAATTGGAAATGTACGTACAGATAGATTTGAATCTGATTTTGTAAAAACAGGATTCACTGCCGGAGGATTTGTAGGAAATATGAATAACTCTATTATTGAAAACTCTTATGCTACTGGAACTGTGGAGACAAGAGGAGATCAAGCTGGGGGCTTTGCTGGGACTCTTTATACGAGTCGTATCAGCAATGTATATGCAACTGGTGATGTTAACGGTATAACAACTAGTGTTGTAGGTGTAGATACTTACGAACCTTCATTACTTGGTGGTTTGGTAGGACAAGCAAATGGACAATCACTCATTGAATATTCATATGCTACAGGAAATGTAGAAACGGAAGGTGACGATGTAGGCGGATTCATCGGTGTTTCTAATTGTGAAGTTGAAATACGAAATAGTTATGCAACTGGAAATGTCACAGGTAATGATAATGTCGGAGGTTTTGTCGGATCTACAAGCTGTGAAGGCCCAAGTACTTATTTCTCTATAGTATTTTCAGAGGGAGGTGTCATTGGTAATGAGTATGTTGGAGGTTTTGCCGGTAATCTATCAACTGCTGATATCAACGATGCTTTTACTTCAGCTGCAACAGTTATCGGTGGTCAGTACGTCGGAGGTTTTGCAGGTCGTATGAACTATACAGATGCGGACAATGTATATTCAAGAGCAAATGTTATTGCATCTGGTGAATCGTTTAAAGGTGGATTTGTAGGATATAATTTTAATGACGGTGAAGCTATAGACGGTCTATGGGATATTACTGTCGAATCAGACCTAACAGGTTGCGGTAATCCAGATAATGAAGACTGTGATGGTATAACAGGAACAACAACTGTTGCTATGACTACTACACTTTCTACTTTTGAAGATAGGGGATATGACTTTGAAGATGTTTGGACTATGAGTCCTCTAAACAATGGTTATCCGTATTTTAGAGATATGATTCCTGTCGATGGATTTGCTCAAGTGATTGAATACGGCACACCTGCAAGTATTACTCAAACAGGAGTTACATTGAGTGCAACTATCCTAAACGGTCAATATAATTCGTATGGTTTTTTCCTTGGAACAAATAGTCATACTGATGATGAAATTCCTGCATTCACTACTTTCGCAGACTTTATTAATTTAGATGCTTTATATCCATTAAACTTTGGTGACGGAAGTATGTCTATAGTTGATATACCTTTTGAGTATAGTTTCGACTTTGAGGAATTAAGTTGTGGAACTACTTATTATTATCGTGCTGTAACATTTACGGGTGTTGGAGATCTTCTTGGTTATCATATTGCAAGCGAACAAACATTTACAACAAGTGCATGTGATGAAGAGGTACCAACCCCCACACCCCCAACACCCCGACCAATCAGTGGCCCAACAGGAGGTGGCTCATCAGGACTATCAGTATCACAACTACAAAAGATATTTGGAACTGCTCTAACAGGTACATCACAAAGTACAGTGCTAAG
>JAIXXV010000022.1 GCA_027490575.1 bacterium
AGTTCCTCGTATAGCAGGGGTAGCTGCTGAACCATCTACATCAGATAGTCCGTTAGTGCCGTCTAGTATTAATGACATTATTTTGCTCCTTCTAATTCAGCGATGCGGACTGCTTGTGCTTCTACTTTTGCGTTTAGTTCTTGCAATGCTTTTACAAGAATTGGGATAAGCACAGTAGTTTTAATGGTTTTAGTAGTCGTTCCTAAATCATTGCCTTCTGCATCTGTGTCTTTATGTTCTTCAACCATGCTCGGAAATACTTGCTCAAACTCTTGGGCAACAAAACCAATTTGTTTAAAGTCATCGTTTTTAAAGTTAAAGTTACGAACTTGTAATTGATTAAGTTTCTCTAATTTAGGTGTTGCATCAACAATATTTTCTTTGTTTTTTGCATCTGAAATAGTTCCATAAGAACCATTGCTATTGGTTACATTGCCTGAATCTGCAACTCTAAATCTATCCGTTCCAGCAGCGGTGTTGTAATACTGAATTGCATAAAAAGTATTATTAGTAGTATTCCTATTGGCTTCAATAATAAAACATCCGTTTGTTTGAGATGTATTTGTTCCTTTAATATATAAAAAATTTTGATTATTGTTTGTTAAAATAGATGTTTTTATTTGAGAAGAAGTGGTTGTTCCAATTCCAACATCACCACTAGCATCAATACGCATCCGTTCTGAAAGAGTAGAACTTCCACCCTGACGAACTTTAAATATCATTGCTGGGTCGGAAGCTAGTGTTAGTTCAGCATTAATATTTGAACTGCCAATAGTGCCATCATAAGCACGAACAGATTTATTAATTCCTAAATTAATATCACCATTAGCGGCAACAGAACCTTGAACATCTAATTTACTTGTTGGACTACTAGTACCAATACCCACATTCTGTGATGTATCAATCGTTACAGCAGTCGTACCGTTATTAGTAGCTAGTTGTAATGAGCCTGAGTTGTCAGCACTTGTTGACAAACCATTTGTAGTTGTGGCGTTAATAATGGATGGCATTATGCTGCTCCCTTCGGATACTTAGCTTTGACCGCCAAGCAGTCAGCAATGTATTTATCAATCTGTGCTTGGTCACCCTTTACGATTCCATCCAAATATTCGGCTGGATTTGGGTATTCTGCGGCTCTTTTAGCAATATAAGCATGAGCATCTACATAAGCCTGAACTGCGGCTTTATCGTATGCGACTTCGTTGCCGTCTGCATCGTAAGCGACATCGCCACGAATAACTTTTACTTGTGGATTTAGGGCTAATATTATTTCATGGTCTTTCATGCCGCAATCTCCATAAGAATTATGGTTGATGTAGAAATATTTGCAAATTGAACGCTAACTGATGAAGTTCCATTTCTACTTGCAAACTGTGTTTTATAGGTTGTTGAACTTGTTGTTGCTGGAGAATCTAAATAACAAACAGATGCACTAATAATATTGCCTATTGCAGTTCCTGTTTCAGTCATAGCTCCCGCAAAATTTGGTGATAATAGATTTGTTGAACCTCTTAATAATGTTAAATCCATAGCATTTGATGAACTTGCATTAGTTTTTTGCAATCCGTTTTGACTAACTAAAATTAGTATTTTGCTAGATGAACTTGTTGGTGTAATGCTTGCAGATAATCCTGTGTCTGCAAAAGAGGAAGTAGTTGAGGTAACGGCTGTTGATGTAGAACCATAAACCACTTGCAACACAGAACCAGTAGGTAATGCGGCTTTAGGAATAGACTGACCGCTAGAACCTGTGGTTAAGATAGTTCCGCTAGTAGTCGGCAAAGTTAAAACAGTAGTACCTGCTATCGCTTGCTCTTGAAGCGTACAGCTACCCGATGTTGAGCCTTGTAAGACGATGCTCATATTGTTAATCCTTTATGTTTAATAAATTCCTTTGGTAAAGGCTTGTTTACAGACGCATAAAATTCAATACATTTTGCAGTTACTTCTTGTTGCGTTGCAAAATAACCCAAAAACACCCTTTTATTATTATAAGTAACTCTTGCCTTAAAAGGGCGATTTCCTGTGCATTTGTCAAAATGCCACCGTTTCATTGTGGTTTCACCGCCTTGTTTTTTGCATTTTGGGCAAGTAACAAGTTTGTGTTTTAAACCAGTTAATTTTTGTTTTAAATGTTGTTTTCGTTCTTCGCTAAAAACAACGCCATAAGCACCTTTGCCGCCCTTAGTTTCGTTTACTAGCGGATGTTTCATATCCGTAAAACAATCAATCAACACTTTTTCGTGTTCAAATGCTTCTTTTTCTGTACCCCAATAAGCCAATATTTCAATATTTAAGCCTTTGTTTACTTTTATAGCTCGTTTCCAAGCGTGACTGCGGTCTGAAAAAGAATAAGCCCTGTCATCTACACCTTTACCGATGTAGAAAACTTTGCCGTTTGGCGTGTAATGGGCGTATGTGTAATACATTAAAGAATTACCCATCTTTGACCTGACGGAATGGTCACCGAAATACCCGCATTAATTTGAATTGGCCCTACCGACATAGCGTTCTTGTTAGTCGATAAGGTGTAGTTTGTAGTAACAGTTACACCGTTTTC
>JAIXXV010000001.1 GCA_027490575.1 bacterium
AAAAATAGCAGTGCGGTCTTGCGACACACACTGCTTTGGTTTTGGATTGAAACACTTTAGCTAGGAACGCCGTCTATAACAGCCTTTGATCCCACACGCACGATCCTGATTCCAAGTGGATCACATTGACAAGTTTTTTCCTTGCACGAAGAGCAACCGTCTTTAAAAAGTTGCATCGTTTCTTCGACAAGATTTACACCTAGCAGAGTAGCGACTGCGAATAGATGTGCAACCATATCAGTGATTTCCATTCTGAAATCATCATTGGGGTAATTGATATCATCGAACCATCGCGGGTTGGTGAAACTACTCCATCTTCTTTCGAAGTTTATTTTTGCAACCATTACTTCCCAAAGTTCATTACCTTCATCAGCCAAATGATGCAGGCTGTCCAGCAAATCACCCCTAGTATAGATACTGGCCAACATCTTTTGGATATCAACATCTTTTGGGATTTTTTCTGCAATGCTTTGAAGATAATAGCTACTGAGTCTTTCAGGTGGTCTTGTCGTACCGCAACTACAAGGTGCCGTTGTGCAGTACGGGCAAATACCTGGAAAATGATTGAGTGTTAGCTCTTTCAAGTTCACTTTAACCTGAGGGTGGTTGGCCAAGGCAAATAACCAAGAAAAGGCATTGGCGATGGCCAATTTAGCATTTGCCATATCCTTTTTGCCTACCAACCTCATTAGACATGTTACCCGGCGGCAAAGCCTGTTTAGTAACCAATCTGGGGTAATTTCTGAATTAACTTTTCCAAACACTTCACCTAGATAGCTCTGTAATCTGTCTAAATCATTTGTCATTTGTCCTCCTTTTGTTTAATGTTCAATTGTCACGATTCGCCAAGATAGTACAACAAAATACACGCCGTGTAAATACAAGAACTGACCAGAATCTAGCTATCGCAAATCCGGGTACTATAAAAAATAGCAGTGCGGTCTTGCGACACACACTGCTTTGGGTTGTCTCGAGGGGCTTGGCCCCTGAAACACCTGAGGTATTGAACACGCTGACAGTCTTTACACCGACTCAGTTCAAGAGATGAGACCTAGCATGTCTGAAAAACAGGAACATAAGTATGAGAATCGACAGATAGACTGGTAAGACCAGGTAATGAAAAGCCAGGTACCATGTATTCTCAAACAGTCGGCTGATTATTGGTACCACCCAACCCATCGTCGGGTAGGTAATGAGTGAGATGATAATCGATAGCAAAACAAACGAAACAAGCAGTGAAAGCAATGTACACAAAAAGAGTGGTATTGCGCACAAAAAAGATTCGTCTGGATCAGGGTCTCCCCTTAGTTCACACACAAGACTCTCTGCGGCGTCGTCAAGGTCTGTGATAGCGTCGCGGAAGGATTTGAAGGTATCACCAATGAATTGGCACACATTTTTGATGGTTTTCATAAGAACTAAACAGGGTTGAATTGGTTTGATGTATAGAACATACAGTTGGATTGTTTCCTTCTGCACCTACCGCTAAGAGTATTAAAATACAATTCTTTGTCAAGACCGGTGAAATCTTTTAAAGCGCTTACACAATTTTGTGTAAAATCAATTTCTAACACGCAAAAAATACACGCTGTATTTATAAAACGTGTATTTTAATACCTACCCATATGTTTGTGTGGATTACTTTCTATAAGTACCGAAAACAGCATTTATTAGTGACAATACGATGGCAAATATAAGCGCTGACCAGAATCCAGCTATCGCAAATCCGGGTACAATGATCGCCGCGAGCATTATCAAGAGAGCGTTTATCACTAGAGAAAACAGACCGAGTGTAAGTATATTTACTGGGAGTGTGAGTACAAAGATAAGAGGCTTTATGAAAAGGTTAATGACCGCAAGAACTACCGCCAGTATCAATGCACCCACAAGTGTTGTCGCAGCTCCTGGTATTAGATATGAAGTTATAAGTATCGCGATTGTTGAGACCAGCCATTGTGTTATGTTCATATTTTATTTATTTATACTTAATAAGTTTTATTACCTATATATTATACTACATAGCTTCAATCTTTTTTGTGATTTCTTTCCATACCATCTCATGTATTTCTTCTCTAGATAAAAGAGCGCCTTCAGGATTTTCAGCAGTTTTGGGTGCACAGTCTATAGTTATCCAATTGTATTTTTTTGCCACATAGTGAAATGCATCACTTGCCTTCTTCATATGTTCCATATCTGCTTCATGGATATCTTTCTTTTTACCCTTTAGATAATCTTTATCTTCTCTTGAATCCATTAGTCTTTGATTTATTTCAGGGTCAACATATAAGAATATAATCATGTCTGGTCGAGGTATTTTCATGAGCTCAAACTCGGTATAGTCTAGCCATTCAAGGTATTTATCCCGCTCGACCATGTCTGAGATCTTTCCAGCTTGGTGACCCATGTTTGCTGAAGTGAATCTATCACAAACGACGTGTCTCCCCTCTGACAAATGCTGTCTGATTAGCGCCGAGTTATCAAACCTATCTACTGCATATAGTATAGATCCTGCATACGGACCAACTTCCTCAGCTGTTCCAAAACCACCATGCAAATATTTCTCAACAAAATAACAAGAAGGTGTTCCATATCTAGGAAAATCAATCTTGAATACAGACCCTTCACCTATCTCTTTCTCAAATCTTTCTGTTAGATATTTTACTTGAGTTGCTTTTCCAGACCCATCCGTACCTTCTATTACAATGTGTAGTGGTTTTTTCATGATTTTTGTTTGTAATATATGATTTTTAATTACATACTATTTGGTATAAGGTCAGATAGTTTTTTCAATAGATATTTTTTTCTTTCGGTGTCACCTGGAGTATTAACTCCGTCAATAGCTTTTTCTTCAATTATCTTCAGCTCTTTTTCTATATCATTTATTCTTTCCAGAATCATTTTTAAGATACTCTTTTCTGATTCATCACTATCACCTTTAGATCTATTTTCGGCTTCAGCATCACTTTCACCAAACTTCCTTCTAATATTTTCATTCGGTCTTTTAGGTGGTTCTGGTAGCTCTTTACTCTTCTCACCGTCTTGCCCATCAAGGTCATCCTTCCACCTATCAGCATCAGACTCATCATAGTCACCCCTTTTCCAGCCTTCCCCTTCTGAACTGTCACCGTCATCATCGTATCCATCATCAAACTCATCTTCATTATCAGGTCCTTCAAAGGTCATAGTTATAAAATTCTTATTTGATAATTATTATTTAGGCCAATTCTCAATTCTTTATTTTCCCCCTGCCCCAACTGCTATCTGATACCTGTTATCTGCTAACTGCTCTTAGGACTTTATCAATCTTTTCTGCAATTTTCTCAAAATCTTTCTCCTTCTTTCCGTTAGTAGTCTCAGCAGGAGTTCCTAGTCTTATACCCGATGGATCAAAAGCAGACC
>JAIXXV010000032.1 GCA_027490575.1 bacterium
AATCAAATAGAGACAAAGTAAGAGGTATATCAGCCACTCTTATAGTCAAAAACGGTGTTCTAAAAGCTGGATCTGTAGCGGTTTCAGGTGATGCCATCTCCCCTATCCGTATTATGGAAAACTTTGCTGGAAAAGCCATAAAAGAAGCTACGCCGTCTATGCCTGTGCGTATTGTAGGATGGGACAAAGAACCTGAAGTAGGTGGATTGTGTTTTGTATTTCCAAGTAAGAAAGATGCCGAGAAGTATATTGAAAATGATAAAAACAAAAAGCTTTCTGCAAAACCTTCAACATCTAAATCTGATATGCCAATAAACTCTATGTTTATAGACGAGTCAGTAAAGACTAAGGTTATACCACTTATCGTTCGAGCAGACTCATCAGGATCTATAGAAGCGGTAAAATACGAAATCACAAAGATCAAAGTCGATAGAGTTGAGCTCAAAGTTGTGCAATCAGGTGTTGGAGATATCAATGAAAATGATATAAAGACTGCCTTGAGCGTACCCGGAACAATCATACTTGGTTTTACAGTAAAGGCTGACGGTGCCACAAAGAGATTTGCTGAACAGCACAGTATACCGATAAACACATTTGATATCATTTACAAACTAACTGAATGGCTAGCCGAAGAGGCTAAAAACCTAGCTCCCAAGGTCAAGACTGAAGAACAAAAAGGTCTTGCAAAGGTTTTGAAGTTTTTCAGTGCCATACGTGACAAACAAGTCATAGGTGCTAGAGTTGAATCAGGTACTCTATCTATAAACGACGAAGTAAAAGTCATGCGACGTGACTTCGAGGTAGCCAGAGGACGTATAAGAGAGCTCCAACACATGAAGAGCAAGGTTGGCTCTATAGAAGAAGGTAAAGAGTTTGGCGCAATGGTCGAATCCAAGATAGAACTCGCTCCTGGCGACAAATTAGAGGCCGTACACACGGTTCTCAGGTAACAGATGACAGGTAGCAGGTATCAGATGACAAATAGCCGATGACAGATATCGTGCAAGGGAGAAAAATTAAGAATTAAGAATTAAGAATTTAGCGGACAAATTAAATTATGAACACACCCAACCCATACAGAAACCAAAGAGCAGAGGACGTACTAAAAGCTCTAGCTATGGATTTTATAGAAAGAGAATCAAATGGTACTTCCCTAGTCACTGTTACAAACGTGATCTTAGAAAATAGAGGTAAAAATCTTCATATTCTTTTCAGTGTTCTTCCTGAAGACAAGGAGTTGGTTGTCTTGGACTTCCTCAAGAGAAAAACTGGTGATTTTAAAGATTTCCTAAAGAAAAAATCAAGAATAGGTATAATCCCATTTGTTGAGTTCAAAATCGACCTTGGTGAGAAAAATCGACAAATTGTCGACAGATTGATATAGTTGATAGCGCATTGATAATGTATATGTGGCTTTTTGCACTTATACTCCAACCTTGCACAAAATGGCGTAGTGGCGAAGCTGGTCAACGCGACAGTCTGCAAAACTGTTATGCGCCGGTTCGATCCCGGCCTACGCCTCCATGATAATTTGCAATATGAATGATATGCAGTACCTCTTGCAAGATAGTGCAAATTGTCAGTTGTAATCAATAATGCCCGGATGGTGGAATGGTAGACACGGGGGACTTAAAATCCCCTGACCTCAACAGTCGTGTGGGTTCGAGTCCCACTCTGGGCACTGAATATTTGATAAATCATTATAATGTAGTATCCTTCGTTCAGACCGATCATTAAACTTAGTTCGGAAACAACTAGCAAACACAGGAGGATAACTTATATGCAAGCTGAAAACAGAAGAAGGCTATTTTGGCCTGAAACAGATGGATACTATGCAATGCTAAGGGCACGTTTAGGCGCCCCTCTAGAAAAGAGTGAGATTGTAAAACCTGTCCTTCATGGAAAATACAATTCTGATGTCTTTGTTGGAGAAAGTGAAGCAAGACTGATTCGAATATTTGTCAGCAACAAGTCAAATGATATTGGATTGATAGTCATGGCAAATGCCAAAGGTATGGCACTTACAAACATACCATTGATGATTCCAAGGGAGCAATACGAAAAAATTGTGATTTTAAGTTACGGACAGGTTAGTGAAGAATTTCTGGCATGCTATCTCAAAATGGGGATATCGAGATTTGCACTACGGAAAGAGTCTCCGGGAGTATCTAAAGTCCCAGGTATCGAAAAAGTCATAAGGGTTTTTTATGAGAACGGTGTAATCATGAGCGAGTGTCATGCTGGATCATTCTCATCGACCTAAAAAACCTTCTCCCCACACCAGCATCCCGACCTAGTCGTGGGTGCTTTTTATTTGGCAAAATATATGATATAAAATACAGGCTAAACGCAAATATCCGCCCGTAGCTCAGTTGGTAGAGCAACTCCCTCTTAAGGAGATGGTCGTAGGTTCAAATCCTACCGGGCGGACAATTTTTCACCTTTCACACCGATTGCATCAGCCAAAATATTGCCAGACATCAGACACTTTGAAAATTATAAATTTCATGTATTATATAGGAGTTGAGGCTATTCTATATAGTAAATCAGAAACACTCAGCTAAAATATGGGCAAGTGGCGGAATTGGTATACGCGCTAGTCTTAGGAACTAGTTCTTCACGGATTGAGGGTTCGAGTCCCTCCTTGCCCACCCTTTTGAAAAAACCGACCTTCGTGGTTGGTTTTTTCTTTTATGGTCAATTATTTCAGTTAAGGCTAACGTGTCTGAAAATACGCCTAACAATATAGCTCATTTAGCTTGACAATACCCATATATCTGTTATATAATATATACAGTTGAATCTCCCTACGACTTCAGTAAACTGGCCTAAAAACTAGATAGCTGAAACCAAAACGGCAGTAATGCCACAAAAAAAGAACCCATCGAAGACTTGCTCTCCGATTGGGAGGGAGAGTTGGTCTTTGACAATAGAATCACAACAATGGAAAACATAAACTGGACGACTGTTGTCGTCATCATTGCAGCAGTCGGAGTTGCACTCTGGCTTAGGTACTGGCTCACAAGGCCAGCGGCACTTAATACTGGAGCAGGTGGCGGAGGTGGTAACACTTCTCTGGCACCTGCAGATTCTGATAGCGAGACTGTGAAAGTTGACCTTTTTACAAAGTGGTTGATCGTGCTTATAACAGTAGGAATACTACTCGTTGGCTCGTCTATCATCTTTAGGTATGAAGTGACACTTCTGTGGCCTTATAGCCTTACACTAATGTCCTTACTTATCGGTAAAATAAATGGTAATGCGGGACAAGTGCTAATTAAGACTTCTCTGGTTTTGTTAATTGGATCACTAGTCAAAATCATCGTACAAGTTTTCTTTGACAACAACCTAGAAAACATTGGCGGATGGTATTGGCTACCATTTTCAGTCGTGTCAGTGTTATTCATTGACATCAACGGAATCACTCCGGGTAAAGTTGCAGCCAGTTGGCTATTCGGCCTTCTACTGCCATTTAGCTTGAAGCGTGGACCGTACATGAATGTTCCAGGTATAAGCCAGAACATAGCTATTCCAAACACCCCTCAAACAACAAGGATTTATAAACCTGATGACGTAAATGATTCAGGTATGGAATTCTTCGTTAAGTACGACAAGGTTGTAGCCAGCTTAATTGGAATATCAGCTTCTGAGATGATGTCCGATACTGATGAGGTAAAGGAGAAATTGAGAAAGCTGAATTACGTGAGAGGAAGTCTCTTGCCGTGCCACTCACGCATAACCTATCAATGGGAAGTTGTGGATGTGCTGAAAGCCTTATCGTTTCTGAATGTCAAATGGGGTACTGAAGTCAAATGGGAAGAGGAAGCCAAAAAGTTCGAAACTCCGATGTTGTCGTTCGTAAAAGCCTACCTTAGACCAACAATCAACGGTACAGATTTCGACGACTTGCTTGAGAAAGAAACTCAGGACAGAATCAACGGCATCTTAGACCCTGTTGACGCGAGCAAAAACGCTAAAGAGCGTGAGGAACTTTGTATCCTGAATCAGAAGCTTATTGACCTCTTAGGGGTTAGAATCATAACGTTCAATCTTGAAAAGGCCACGCGCAATGATGAGATTGAACGACTGATTGAATCTGTCTCGAAGGAAAGCTTTCAGCGGATTCAAGAGCTAAAAGATGCAGATACGCAGGCCGAGCTGACCAAATTCGTTATTCAGGATGTTTTAGGGTACGATCCAGGGACAAAGTGGAAAGACCTTGAAGTATCCGTCAGGACAGAGGTTAGTCAAAGAGTCTTGCAGATCCAAGATAAACTGACTGCGGGAGACACTGCAATTGCAAATGCGGTCAGAGGATTCTTTGATCGTACAGGAGTTGTTTTGTCACCGAAGGAAGATCAGGACAATCAAAAAAAAGGAAGAAAGAACAAAAAACAAGGCCCGTAGGTTGATTTAATCGACGAGCTACAACCCACACATCAAAGTGAAAAAAGTAATAATATCATTAATGGCCCTGCTTCTGGTAGGGATGATTATCTGGGCACTTAAAACCGCGCCAGAAGAAAACAGTCGTGGTGCCAAAAGAGGTACTGCTTCAGAAGTCGATGAGACTAAAGCGGATCAGCCTACAACAGGCGTCTACATGAAACTTTCCTTTGGCGCAAATGAGTGGTTGAAAAAAATAACAGGACAAAAACCATACAGCAAAAAACTCGCGATGCTAGGTAAACCCGATCAACGTGAGTTGGATTTGCCTGCTGAAGGTGATGAATGGTCAGAGTGGTTTGACCTTTACGGTTATGACTACAGCTTCACAAATCTCCGAAACGGGGTTGAGTTTGTACTACTTGATCACACCGGCAAACAAACCAGATATTTGGTCAAAGGTATGAATGTCTTCCGTGTCGAAAACGGAACCTTCGTTCAAGTGGAACTTGGCCCAGACAGCTACGGATTGAATGTGGCGGTAAAGGCTCGTCGTGGCAAGAGCATCAATGAAACACTTGATGTGACAGTCACCTACATGAAGAACGAGAGAGCTCTTACATTCAATCCAGAAGAAATTGTTGTGACTCAGTAGTCGCAATTCCACGAGCTTAGGCTCGTGTAGACAGGCATTTGCTTGTTCGGTAACCCCGAACTCGCTATGCCTGTTTTTTTATTGTATTTTTTCTAGAAATGTTCCTGAGTTCAATATAATACATTAAACAAAAAGCGCCCGACTATAAGCCAGTGAGCGCATTTTGCATGTGATATGCGGTAGGACAACCTTAACAAATACAGTCTATCTCGGCAAAATTTCTGTTAGCCCGCTTTCATTTCTGTTTATACCGAAAGTATTAACTATGATATTGATGATTCCGAATACAGATATCATTATAAACAAACCAAATACTCCTGAAAGAATGTGCCTAGAGCCTTTTTCTCTAGCATCTTCACTCTCCGCCCCTCTTATATACTCAAAGACTCCGTACAAAAATACAACCATGGCAACTGCAAATAGCAAAACTATAAGCGGGTTGATTATCAGGTCTATGACTTTGTGCAGGAAACTGATTGCTGGTTGCATGTTATATACTAATCCTTAAGTTTAATGAAGGCTATTGAGTTATGAAGTATCCAGCTGATGTAGGAAGACCAGGTGCAGGTGGAGCAGTGTTGTCTAGGTTCACACTTCTAACAAGTATGTTTACAAGACCCCATACAGATACCATTACGAAAAGTGCAATGATACCCCAGATGATATAACCTTGAGCTTCTTTTCTCTTTTCTGAATCTCCACCAGCGATAACAAATCTAAATATACCCCATAGGAAAAATAGAACTGTAAGTGCGATGATGAAAGGAATCAATCTGTTGATAAGATCACTTGCTTGAGCCAATAGCCCAAGGACTCCACCGATATTTGCAGCTTCAGAAACAGCTGGAACAACTGTTGCTAATGCTAAGATACTTAGTAATGACTTTTTCATTGTTTAATTAAATTATTTATTTAAGATATTTAGCGACTTGTGTATATCTCCTACAATCACTGTCGAAAAGATACAAAGCCTACCACAAAATTATATCATAAATATTTCATACTTATGCAAGACAACCTATAAACATGTAGATAATCTACAACTCACCAAAACTATCTAAGTCTTGGAACATCAGGTAGTGTAGGCATCATATTGTTTAGCCCAAATGATGATACTAGTATATTTACAAGACCCCATACAGATACCATTACGAAAAGCGATACAACTCCCCATGTTATATACCCCAGGGCTTCTTTTCTAGAATCACTATCCCCTTGTGCAGTTAAATACTTGAAAATACCCCACAGAAAGACCAGTACAGTTAGCGATATTACAAAAGGAACAAGTCTATTGATAAAATCAGATGCCATGAAAAGTATCCTGAACAGACCACTTGAGCTTTGTATTCCTGTATTCATTGTATTATTTTATTATAAAATGTTTGTTTAATTATCTTAGCTGTGGAACCAAAAGAACTCCACCTCCAAAGAATGTTGATGTAAGAATCTGAACTAGTCCCCAAACTGTAACCATTACAAAAAGTGAAATGATTCCATACGTAATGACCATAATTGCGTCTTTTCTAGAGTCTTCGCTATTGCTTCTAACTAGCTTAAATACACCGAACATGAAGTAAAGAAGTGCAAGTGCAACTATAAGTGGTACCAGCATACTCACTAGCTCTATAAACAATGCCACAAGACTCCTAAAATCAGTAACTGCAGCTAGAGCAAAAACAGGTAGGGTTAATATTGCGCATGCTAGAGTTGAGATTGCTAATGTTTTTTTCATTTTAAGTTGATTTTAAATTCACAATGATAATTAACCTAACTGCGATACTGTACTTTGTATAACCCTAGCCAGTACTTGTGCACCGAGGAGCACAGCAGCACCTACAGCTGTCCATGTAAGTGCCTTTGTAGCCTCTCCAATCTGCTTCTCATCACCTCTTGCTGTTACGTACTTGAATCCGGCAAGTATGAAGAATATAACTACTACTATAGCACCAAGCATTGTTATAACCCTAAGGAAATCTACCAAAAGAGCGTTTAGGTTACTGGCTTTTATAGGGTTTCGGAATTTACTTCCACCTGCACTTGTGCCACCAGATCCACCACTTGGTCTAAGTGTTCCACTGACTCCTCCGGTCGGTGCAAGGGTTCCGCTCGACCCTCCACTTTGCTGCAAAGGCCTGCTACTGTTAACACCATCCTGTATTGCCCGTTGAACACTCGGCATAGTGAATCCACTATCAGTCGCAGTCGCAACAGATACAACTCCAGGTCCCACCATCATCATTGACATAAAAAGTACTGAAAATCCTACAGATAGCTTCTTGGCTAGAGATGTTTTTTGCTTTTGTTTCATTTGCATAAATTATATCACCTTAGCCAAGCAATGTATAAGACGAATCCACACCTAGGAATGTCAGTATAGTATTTATCAACAACCAAGCACCGAGTGTTAGAAATATACCGAGCGCCACTGTTCCAAATATCTTATGCGCTTGCTTCACTTTACCTTGATCACCTTGTGACGACATATATAGCCATCCTGCCCAGACAAAAGCTATGGTTGCAGCTATTGGTATCAAGAAAATCATAAATCCCATTATATTTTGACCGAGCTGTATAAGGTCATTCCATCCACATCCACCTGGTTGCGTAAAGCATTGATTAGGAATGATTGAACCACCTGCATTTGCAGTGAAAGGTGTAGTCAGAAAGGTTGCCAGAAATGTGAACACAGTGAAGCTTGATTTTTTATTCATATTTTCTTGGATTTTTTTTGATGATATCTTCATATTTTTATTTTAAGTTTACGATAATTCATTTTTACAGCTTTGGCACTTTTGAAACTTTAGTCACCGCAACCATGCATGACTATTTTCTTAGTAAAACCTCAAGCTTCATACTAGCTTCAGATAGTGCTTCTGTGATCTTTTTTCGGCCTGATGTTATAGACTCGACCATTTCTTTGAATATAAGGTCACTTTGTTTTGTATTTGGATCTGACCATGTCTGACTCTGAAGCGCAGCCTGGTTGAACACAGATGTATAGGCATTTGGTTGAACTTCAGCAAGTAAATCTCGTCTTACCGGTGGCAAGAATGTAATATCTGACCATATCCTTATAGACTCCTTTTCTGTGAGTTTACTGATAACCCCTAGAGCGCCATTGAAGTTTTTAGTTTGCTTTGTGATAGCAAAGGCTGTTATCTTACCGTAGTTTGTAGACAAAGTATCTGAATCTTGAGGTACAAGCGCCACATCGAAGCTTAAGTTTGGATTTTTCTCTTGTAGTCTTATGTATTCACTGGCAAATCCAAAATACATAGCTAGATTTCCAGCCAAGAAAGCATCTTGAGAGCTTGGTAGCGATTTATTCCATGTATATGTAGGCACAGAAGGATTTGCAAATGATGTATAGAAATCAACCACTGATTCTGGTGCTCTGGTCGCCTGATTGTAGTTACTACCACCTAGTGTTGAGACAACAGCATTTAGCTCTACACTTCTTGCTGTTATAGGGTTTCTAGATTGTAAAAACAAAGTTGAAAGTATAGCCTTAGCATTTGTCACATTTTCGTATTCTCCAAAAGGAACCATAGCCCTGACAATATCTGAAGTGTCAGTTTTTTGTATTAGTTTAGGAGCCAAAGCAGGAAGCTCAGACCATTTTCTTGGCACAGTAGCTACGCCTGATCCAGAAAATATATTTCTATTCCAGTACATGATAAGTGGGTCAACAGACAAAGGCACTCCTAGTATGCCCTCGGGTGATATAAACTGCCTAGCACCGTCTATAAAAGTATCTCTATAAAGTCTTTCATCGTATATATTAAATGGTATTGGTTGTAGCTTATTTCTCTGTGCATAAAGCATGTCGTCAGTTAAAAGCACAGCATCAGGACCTTTTCCTTCCGCTAAAGCATTTACAAAATCATTTTCAAATGTTTCTGGATTTTTTTGTACGTACTCAACATTGACTATAGTTTGATTAATATTGATGTTTCTTATCATCTCATTGACGAACTGACCAGGAACAGTTCCCCATACGACAGCCTGAGGTATAGCACCTCTAGCACCAGCTCCATACGTGGCGAAGAGTATTACTCCACCTATGGCAACTGCCATAAAGAATGCCAAGACAATTATTTGAAATACGCTTATATTTTTCATATTTATTTTATTATAATTTTATCATTGTTTTAACTTATACAAAAAACCATAGTGATGAGATCCTGCGTCTATCTCTGATATGACAGCAAAGCCACATTCTTCAAACATATCTTTTACTTTCTTTTCAGGTAAGACATGATCTGCATGCGGACCAATCTGACCAAAAGAGTCAGACCAATCTATAACAGCCACTTTTCCATCATGTTTCAAAACTCTCCTTGCTTCGGAGATTATTGCTTTTGGGTCTTCAGATTGAAATAGAGTATTGCTAATGATAATCCTATCAATAGATGAAGCTAGTAGTCCTGATCCACTCGGCATTTCCAAGTCACCTTGAACTACCTCCACTTGATTGTGGCCACTTTTGACTGCTTCATTTTTAATCTTTCTCAAATAATCAGGATGCGAATCTATGGCAAATACCCTGCCATAATGACCAACTTTTTTTGCCAATCTTAAAGTATAGAAACCCATACCACATCCGAAGTCAGCAACGCTCATTCCTTCTGAAATAAACATTTGTCCTATGACAGTATCTGGATTTGAAAACATGTATATATAATAGCAAATATTATCTAACAAAAAACAATGCTATATACAGTATGTAACTTCAGAGTAAATCTAGCTACACTGATAACCTTAAAAAATACTATAGACAAATCAAACTTGCCAAACTATCACCTTCTCGCAGTTTCATCACACGTACACCTTGAGTATCTCTGCCTAGTGTTGGTATCTCTGTAAGACCACATCTGATTACTTGTGACTTCTTCGATATTGCCACAGCCTCTTCTAGCTCTTGTGTAACTATGCGCGCAGATATAAGATCACCTGTCTTTTCAGTAACCTTTATAGTCTTTATACCAGATCCACCTCTACCTTGTACCTTGTACTCTTTTAGTGGAGTTTTCTTTCCGTATCCATTGGCAGATATAACGAGAATCTCGCCATCATTTGAGCCTTTCTTTACAGTATCAGCACCTACAACACTAGCACCTTTGTCTAGCTTCATCACTCGTACACCTCCGGCCGCTCTACCCATTTCTCTAACATCATCTTGATCGAACCTTATAGATTGACCATCTGAAGTCACAAGCATGACATTGTCACCTTTCTCTACAAAAGACGCTGATACAAGCTCATCACCTGCATCTAGTCTGATAGCAATAATACCGCTCCTTCGCACATCGTGGAAACTACTCGCCGAAACTTTCTTTCCTGTTCCACTCTTTGTAACCAAGAATAGTGAAAGATCGCTACCTTTTTTGATTTCTTTTGGCATAGGAAGTATAGATGTAACTTTTTCTGAACCTTCTAGAGCCAGGAAGTTCATGATGGATTTACCACGAGTAGCTCGTTTACCTTCTGGT
This sequence comes from bacterium, assembly GCA_027490575.1. Taxonomy (GTDB): domain Bacteria; phylum Patescibacteriota; class Minisyncoccia; order Phycocordibacterales; family CAIZLB01; genus VEQN01. The sequence continues at coordinate 10,534 of JAIXXV010000032.1, forward strand.
ATATCGTACATCTTTATCTTGTAAGCTTTACCTTTGTCGGTGAAGAAAAGAAGCTCGCTATGAGTAGTAGTAGTGATGAGGTGAGTGATGAAATCTTCCTCTTTTGTGTTTATGTCCACAACACCTACTCCTCCACGTCTTTGCTTTTTGTATTCATCTGGGTCAGTTCTCTTTATGTATCCACCAGATGTAAGTACAAGTACTGAGTCTTCATCAGGTATAACATCCTCGATAGAGAAGTTTTTCGCGCCGTTTTTAACAATCTTTGTACGACGATCATCGCCAAATCTTTCTCGAACATCTGATAGCTCAGTCTTGATAATACCAACAACTCTCTTTGGATTTTTCAAGATATCTTGGCATTCTTTTATGAAGGCCTGCACGGCTTTGAGTTGATCTTCTATCTTCTTTCTTTCCAAGCCTGCAAGCTTCTGCAATCTCATTTCCAAGATAGCTGTAGCTTGTCTATCAGAGAACTTAAACTCTTTCATCAAGTTCGCATGAGCTGTAGGAGTGTCTTTTGATGCTTTTATTAGCTTAATGATTTGATCAATATGATCCAGTGCTTTCTTTAGACCAAGCAAGATATGTTCTTCATCGAGAGCTTTAGCCAAATCATACTCAGTACGTCGTCTGATTACTTCTTTTCGGTGCTTAATGAACTCCTCAAGACATGTTTTCAAAGAAACAGTCTGTGGTACACCATCTACAAGTGCCACCATATTGTAGTGGAAAGTTGTCTCAAGCTGAGTGTGCTTATACAAGAAATTGAGAATGTTTTGAGGATATGCACCACTCTTTAGCTCAATAACTATGCGGATATCTGAAGTAGACTCATCTCTAATATCCTTGATGCCTTCCAGCTTCTTGTCTCTAACAAGATCCGCCATAGACTCTATGAGTGATGATTTGTTTACTCTATATGGTATAGAAGTAATGACTATAGTAGACTGTCCTGCCTTTGTCTCAACTATCTCAGCCTCGCCTCTAGTCACCACACCTCCTTTTCCATGAGTAAATGCGTGCGCAATATCAGCACTACTAAATGCAATACCTCCTGTCGGGAAGTCTGGTCCTTTTACAAATTGTAGAAGATCTGCAACACTTGCATTTTCATTATCTATGAGGTGGTTTGTGGCGTCGACAATCTCTCTCAAGTTGTGAGGAGCTATGTTTGTGGCCATACCTACAGCGATACCAAGAATACCATTGAGCAATAGGTTAGGAACTGCCGTTGGAAGTACTACAGGCTCTTGCTTTGTACCATCATAGTTTGGACGAAAATCTACCGTCTGTTTGTTAATATCTCTCAAAAGCTCACTTGCAAGACGTGACATCTTTGCTTCTGTATATCTCATGGCTGCAGCTGAGTCTCCGTCTATAGATCCGAAGTTACCTTGACCAGTGATCAAAGGATATCTAAGTGTAAAAGGCTGTGCCATACCTACTAGAGTGGCGTAGATAGCGGCATCGCCGTGAGGGTGATAGTTACCCATCACTTCTCCAACCACGAAAGCTGACTTTCTGTACTTTGCAGAAAAAGTCAGGTTGTTTTGGTTCATGGCAAAAAGAATACGTCTATGCACAGGCTTCAGACCATCACGTATATCAGGGAGAGCACGATCAGTGATAACTGACATGGCATAGTCAATATATGACTCCTTCATCTCTGTAGTGATACTTCGTGAGACCACTCTTTCAGCAAGCATATTTTCAGCGTGGTCTGATTGCTTCTGGGATTCTGATCTATCGTCTGTTTTTTTTGCCATAATGATTAATGTTTAGATTGTCAGTTAATTGCGCGATTTATTTTGAGCGACCACTTTGAGTCACTTATATAATTTACCCAAATAGAATATCAATAAAATCAAAAACTGTCATCAGTTTTACCATTTACAGATGCCGAAAAGTCTTTTACAGGCTCAATGATTTCACCTAGAGGCCTATCTGAAAGCTTGGTCTGAGCTTTTTCCATATAATCCACAAACCAAAAAGATGCTATTACCAGTGTGATTATCAGACTTATAGTAAATGATATAGCACTTTTAACCTCTGGAGGTTTTTGACGTATTTTATCTAAAAGATTGAAAAACTTTTCAGACATATTTTATGGTTACATTTGTAAAATTTCCTAATAAAATAATTTTCACACCAGTCGAAACCCCAGTCAAAACCATAGCGGCAAAACGGTAAAACAGAGTGCGGATTAGGCTTGAGATGTCAAAACAACAATCTCCCCTTCTTTTCCTTCGACATCTTTCTTTTTGATAGTCAGTTTATCTATGCCTTTTACGTCAGAACCCGCTTCCTTTAGAAAATGAGTTAGTAGTTCATCCTTTGGACCCTTATAGTGCATTGGCACAATGACTTTTGCCTCTAAGTTCATAGCTATCTTGTAAGCTTCTTTGAAGTTATATACACCACTGTCTCCTATCGGAACAAAAAGCAGGTCTACAGTATCCACCGCATCAGACATAGTACTTGGAAGTGGTCCACTTTGTGCACCGAGGAAAAGCATGTTGATACCATCTACTGACAGTGAGTATATAGTGTTGACTCTCTTGTTACCTTGACCATTGTCTGGGTTCATAGTTTTTGGGTCATACTCAGACACACCTGCAAGCCCATGTACAAAGATACCGTTTGACTCGTACTCTCCAGGACCAGATATGATAAATGGCACCTTATCTCCATAAGTGAAATCTTCACCGCCGTTCATATCCGGGTGCTCTAGAGTCTGAAGCACAATATCTGCACCAAACTTATTTATCTTAAAAGGTGAATTTTTAGATGGAGGATTGATAGCTATAGTCAAATCTCCATATTGAATCTTAAAACATTCGTGTCCAAAGTATGTAACAATCATATGCCGACTATTTTACATTAGTTTTGAAAATGGTGCTAGTTGATGCGTATTTACGCATTCTAGATAAACATACTCAAACTGTAAATCAACTGTACATCAACTGTACATCCCGCCATTTTTATGTATAATACTGGGACAATCTTTTATTAACCGAAAGTACGTGTAATCCCTGCTGTGCCATTCAGTCAATCCATGCAGAAGCTCGTATTTTCAAAAACTAACAAATGACAAATACAAAAGATTTGGAAAATGTGTCAGTTTCTAAAGAAGAAATGGCTCAGGCTCCCGTAAACCCAACGTACATGGGTAAACTATTAGCAGATACAGCCAATCCACCTAGTGTTGGAGACCTTGTAGAGGGTCCGGTTATCGCCATCGACAAAAAAGGTGTATTCATAGACCTGAAGCCGTATGGTACTGGTATTATCTTCGGAAGAGAGTACATCAACGCCAGAGATATCATCAGAAAGGTAAATGTTGGTGACAATATTGCCGCTAAGGTTGTAGAAATCAGTAATACTGATGGATACGTAGAACTTTCACTTAAAGAAGCTAAACAAGCCCTTATTTGGAATGAGGCTGAAGACGCTATCAAGTCAAAAGTCACATTTGATATACCTGTACTTGAAGCAAACAAAGGAGGTCTACTACTATCATGGCAAGGTATTCACGGATTCCTTCCAGCATCTCAACTTAAAGCTGATCACTACCCACGTGTAGAAGATGGTGATAAAGACAGAATCCTAGAAGAACTAAAAAAGCTTGTAGGCCAAAAGCTTTCAGTTACTATCATTGGTGCATCTCCAAAAGAAGGTAAACTTATCTTCTCTGAGAAAAACCCTGAGACTAAGGAGAAAGAACAAGCAGCTGGTAAGTACTCTGTAGGTGATGAAGTTGAAGGTACTGTTACAGGTGCAGTTGATTTCGGAGTCTTTATCAAGATAGAAGAAGGTCTAGAAGGACTTGTTCACATATCTGAGATAGACTGGGCACTTGTTGAGGACCCTAGACTTCTATACAAAGTCGGAGACAAAGTTAAAGTTAAGGTTATAGAAATCAAAGACGGCAAGATATCTCTATCTATCAAGGCTCTAAAGGAAAATCCTTGGAAAGAAGCTGAGAAGAAATACAAGAAAGACGATATCGTTAAAGGTGTTGTTATCAAATTCAACAAGCACGGTGCACTTGCTAGTATCGAAGAAGGTGTTGCAGGACTTGTACACGTTTCAGAATTCGGTAGTGATATCAAACTTAGAGAAAAACTAGAGCTAGGAAAGATTTACACATTCAAGATCAATCTATTTGATGCAAAAGATCAAAAGATGGCGCTTGGGTTTGTCGACAAAAAATAAAAATCTTCGCAACTATTTTTAGAGAACAAAACCTCGAAACAATCGGGGTTTTTGTTTTTCCTAATACTAGTAAATGCTATTTGATGGCCATATTTAAGCCCTATCTTGAGCCACATTTTGTATTTGACAAGCCATATAGTGCTGGTATAATACTATTCCAGTACAAGGCGCAAGTTTTGTACAACCTCAACAATTTAGAAGGTGTTCATGTGATCACCTTAGCACCCGAATTGAAAGGCGGGTTTGAACATTATGGCAGCCATGTTTAACGACGGAAGACCTATTCAAAACGTCTTCCAAGTAAGTCAGAGAGCATTGCTTTCGGAGGAAAGCCTACTTCTTGAAGAAATGAGAGAAGCATCACTTGCTGATTTCCATCCAGTTCACGCTGGATTCGCTGGTGCCCTCGCACTAATTCTGGAGGTAGGTGCCGACGACAACGAACTCTGAGCCTCAAAAGCTCCCAATAGCCGACTCTCACCCTCGTGGTGGCAGTCGGCTTTTTTTATTTCCCAAAGATTGCTACTGGTCAGACTCACACTTAAACTAACCCTGATTAAACTCACCCATTGCCTTTTCCCTACCTTCACTTATACACATGTAAATTGCTTCTGCGACTTTTTTTGATATTTTCTTTATCTCATCAAACTCAGCTGGCTTGAACTCACCTACTATAAAATCCATGATTTTATCTGAACCTGGCTTTTTGGGTTTACCAGAAGGAGTTGTTGGACATATGCCGACTTTTATTCTGGCAAATGCTTCTGTCTTTATAGCTTTTTTTATTGACTCTATACCCCTGTGCCCACCTGATCCTCGATTGAAAAGTATTTTTATCTTTCCAATGGGCATATCTAGGTCGTCTTGCACGACTATCAGCTTTTCAGCTTTTTTTGCACTTGTCACCAAGGGTGCGACACTGGCACCAGACTTGTTCATATAGGTCTCAGGTAAAACGAGAGTGACTTTTTCTACACCTGTTTTTGCGTTTTCTGAATCAATCTCATCTTGAGAAATCATTGCCGAATACTTAGAACTTTTTACAAACTCAGGAAACTTATACTTTTTTGCAAATTGTTCAACTCCAATACGACCAGCATTATGTCTGGTATTTTTGTACTCTTCACCTGGGTTTCCTAGTCCAACGACAATATACATATTATTTTATTTATATTTTGATTATAACATAAAAGTGTAGTATCATGCTGATATGAGTTTTTTATCAAGACAATTTAAAGAGTGGCGTTATACGATTTTGCTTTTCATTGTATTGATATCTATCCGACTATTTGTTGCAGAGCCATTTCTAGTTTATGGAAGTTCTATGGATCCCACGTTTACATCCGGTGATTATCTGGTGGTTGATGAGATAAGTTACAAGCTAGAAAATCCAAAGAGAGGTGAAGTCATAGTTTTCATACCACCATATGACAACACCAGACATTTTATAAAAAGGATTATAGGGCTTCCAGGTGAGACAGTTATAGTTGATGGTTCAGTTATAAAGATTATAAATGACCAGAATCCAAAAGGATTTATCTTGGATGAGCCATATGTAAAGTTCCAGAGCAATAGAAAATCCACAGTAAAACTCAGCGAAAATGAGTATTATGTGGCTGGTGACAACAGAAATGTCAGCTACGACTCTAGAAGCTGGGGTGCCTTGCCATCTGAGAATATTACTGGTAGAGCATTATTGAGATTGTATCCTTTCCAAAGTATAGGTATACTCCCTGGAAATGAGCACATTACGGCTGAATAAGGGCCAAATCCTGCATAATAGCCTTACATAGGCCGCAGACAGCTCAATGCAGGGCCAAGGGTCCAGATTTAGACGCAATATCGGACACAGCATATAGCTGGATTTAGCATAAATAAATCAAACAAAAAAATGGCTGAGAAGAAAACAAAAAGCAAAACTGACCAAAAAAACATTTTGACTGATAAAAACCCAATTTTCAAAGGACATGAACATGCAAGCCACACTGCAAAACACTATGGCTTTCACCCATTTGCAGGACTACAGGTAGAAAAACAAGACCTGGTAAAAGCTAAAAACTTCAAAGATAGTAAGAAAACCGCCTTCAACGACAAGGACTCTCTTTTGAGTTTTGATAAGTTACTTGAAGAGAAGATTGCCATCATGAGAATGTATGTCGAGAAACAAATGGCTGACATTCATCAACCACCGATGATTTCATACAGTGGTCCTCTTACTGGAAACCCTCATGCATCTGATAAAACTAAACTCAAGACATTTAACCTTGATATAGTTGCCAATCCAAAAAGTATTGCCGATGCACTAGTTATCGAAACAGCTTTTGTTATTTTGAAAGAGCAGATTGATGCTGATTCTGAGTTAATGATTGAGATAAACTCTATTGGAGATAAAGAATCATTCCAAAAATTCACTAAAGACTTGATAGTATTTTCAAAAAAGAGAGCGCCGGATATGCCGACTAGCATCAGGCAAGCATTTAAGAAAGACCCTTTTACTTTGTACTCATGTAAAGACGAAGAGTGTCTAGCTATACAAGAAGAGGCTCCAAAGCCCATGAGCTACCTTTCAGAAGAAAGTCGTGATCATTTTAGAGAAGTACTTGAGTATATTGAGTCATTGTCTATCCCCTACACCATCAATCATTCACTTATAGGCAGTAGACACTATTCTTCTGGGACAATATTTCAAATCGTGAAAGTTCCGAAAGCAGGCAAAGGTCCAAAAGATGGCAAGATAAAAAGAGAGGTATTGGCTATTGGCGAAAGATACAACAATGTATCAAAGAAAGCTTGGAACAAAAAAGAAGTTCCTGCTGTTGGTGTAACAATGCTAATAGATGAAAAAGCTATAAAGAATCTACCACCAAAAAAGATTATCATTGAAGAGGCAAAGTTTTACTTTATACAGCTTGGTTATGATGCAAAGCTAAAGAGTCTTTCTATTATAGAAATGCTTCGTGTTGCAAATATCCCTGTTCATCAATCTCTATCTAGAGATAAGATAACGAGCCAGCTTGCTGCCGCGGAGAAACTAAACGTACCGTATATCATCTTGCTTGGCCAAAAGGAGGCTATAGAAAACAGTGTAACTATTAGACATGTCCAGACTAGAGTACAGGAAACAGTAAAACTCCATGAACTAGTGGATTATATAAAGAAATTATTAAAATAATATTAAGAAAGGCTCAAATATACCTAAATATATCTTTACGGCGCATTAGGATTGCTAGAATTGGTAATAATTCTATATGATTTGCAAGAATTAGCCATTCATGATATATTTTGAAACCATATGATAAACGTTAATATCCAGAAGAACCCAACAGAAAGTGCTGCTTCTATTTTGAGAAGATTTACTAAGAAAGTACAAGAGTCAGGTGTACTTAACAGAGTTAGATCTATCAAATACGCAGAGAGAAACCTTTCATACTACAAAAAGAAAAAAGGTGCTCTTGAAAAGCTTAAAAGACAACTTGAAAGAGAGAACTTGATCAAGCTTGGAAAACTCACAGTTGTTACAAGAAAAGGTAGATAGTTGGTCACTAGATAACTAAGTTCACTTATCTAGTATAAGTGTCTTCAAGCCTTAGTGCTGTCTAAAAGTCATAGTCAAAGTTACAATTATGAATACTTTATACACACAAGACACATTCGAAATATCTACAACCGTAAAAAAGGCGCCTAAGATTGATGGCGCTCTTTTTTATAAGTTAAAAAACCATGTTTTAGGTAAGAACTATGACCTGAGTTTTGTTTTTATCGGACAAAAGCGTATGAGACACCTGAATAACACTCATAGACGAAAAGATTATGCGACTGATATTTTGAGTTTTACTATTGATAATGAGAACGGAGAAATATTTATTTATCCAAAAAAAGCAGAACAAAAATCAAAAGATTTTGATAAAACTTTTAAAGAATATTTACCTTTTTTATTTATCCACGGGTTAATGCATTTGAAAGGATTCGAACATGGTAGTATTATGGATAGTGAAGAAGCTCGAGTTAGAAGCTTGTTCAAAGTTTAAATAATCTTTTCAAGAAATATACAAATGGCATTAGGTCGAAATACAGCTGTCGGCATTGACGTAGGAACTCATCAAGTAAAAGTGATCGTCGGTGAATCTGACCCTAAAAATGAAAAATCTATGCCTCGAATCATTGGCTCTGGTATCGCAGAATCAAAAGGTATTCGTCATGGATTTGTAACAAACGTTGATGATATTGCAAAGAGTATCAGGACAGCGGTATCTATGGCCGAGAAATCATGTGGTTCCCCTATCAAAAAAGCCTATATATCAGTAGGTGGTGTAGGACTAGGTGCCATCATATCTTTTGGAAGTGTAGCAACCACCAAAGCAGACTCAGAGATCACAGAGCTAGATATCAAACGTGCCATAGAGGAGAGCGAAAAGGAGCTACCAAACACATACATACAAAACAGAAAGATTATACATACAGTACCGCTCGAGTTTAGAGTAGACGGAAAAAGGATACTGGGCAGACCTGTTGGCCTAAAGGGCGTCAAACTAGAAGTGAAAGTTTTATATATCACATGTCTATCGCACCACCTCAACGACTTACTATCTGCATTTGACGAAGCAGACATAGAAGTTCTAGACGTCACAGCTTCACCTATAGCAGCAAGTCTTGTCACCCTAAGTAAAACTCAAAAGATTGCAGGTTGTATACTAGCTAACATTGGCGCTGAGACTACATCTATCATAGTATTTGAAAACAACACACCAGTTTCTATGGAGGTATTTCAGATAGGTTCAAATGATATAACCAACGACTTGGCATTAGGTCTCAAGATATCAATAGAAGAAGCCGAGGATATAAAGCGAGGTACAGGACGCATTGGAGAATTTTCAAAAAGAAAGATTGAGGAAATCATCGTCGCTCGTCTATCAGACATATTTGACCTAATAGAAGATCACCTAAAACGTATAGATAGAAACGGCCTACTTCCAGCAGGTATCATCATGACAGGTGGAGGATCAAATATCCACAGTATCGAAGAGTTAGCAAAAGTAACACTTAGACTACCTTCAAAACAATCAAGGCTGCGCTTCGAAGGAAACATAAAAAACATGCAAAATGACACTGAATGGGCGGTTTGCTATGGTTTAGCCCTTTTGAACCTTACAGACACTCCAGGAGACGATTTTAAGCCTTTAAACGAGTTTAAAAAGGTCAGTAGATTCATGATTAGATTCTTTAAGAAGTTTCTACCTTAGTTACATAGGGCTACTTGTTGCACCTTGGCATATTTAGACGTCCTTTACATGTCTTTTAAAATACTTATATTTTAGGCAATACTTTGCCATTATTGTCGCCTTTTACATTTAAAATGGTAGTGGTATTATTGTCTCATATTAACCAGTGCGGTTGATTTGTCTGTTTGACTTTTACATGCTAGAAAAAACTTTATAAATAATTCATTATTTATAAGTATCATTGTGTATGACAAGTTTAAGACATTGTCCGTAATTATTTCAGAATTTTATAAATACTATGCCTCAAGTAAAACCAGAAATAGAAACATTCGCTAGAATCAAAGTCATCGGTATCGGTGGCTCAGGAAAAAACGCAACTAATCACATGATTAATGCGAAAGTTAAAAGTGTAGACTTCTTAGCTATCAATACTGATGCTCAAGATCTACACCACTCACTTGCAAAGAAAAAAATTCACATTGGAAAAAATCTAACACGAGGACTAGGTGCTGGTATGAATCCTGAAGTAGGTAAAAGAGCTGCTGAAGAAACAAAAGAAGAGATTCAAGAGGCTTTGAAAAACTCTGACATGGTGTTTGTTGCTGGAGGTCTAGGTGGTGGTACTTGTACTGGTGCTTCCCCTATCGTAGCAAAGATTGCTAGAGAGATGGGTGCTTTGACTATCGGTGTAGTTACAAAACCTTTCATGTTCGAAGGTCAATCTCGTATGAGACTTGCAGACCAAGGCCTAGAAGAACTAAGTAAAGCCGTTGACGCTCTAGTAGTTATCCCTAACGACAAGCTTCTAGCCGCAGTTGGCAAAGACACTACTGCAAAGCAAGCTTTCAGTATGTGCGATGAGGTTCTTAGACAAGCAGTAGAGGGTATTTCAGACCTTATCACTATGCCTGGTACAGTCGGAAACATTGACTTTGCTGACATCAGAGCGGTCCTAGAGGACGCTGGATCAGCACTTATGGGTATTGGTAGTGCTAGTGGTGAAAAGAGAGCTGAGGAGGCCGCTAAAGCCGCTATCAGTTCCCCACTTATCGATATTTCTATCCATGGTGCCAAAGGAGTACTATTCTCTATCGCATCTGGAGACGACCTCACTATGTGGGAGATCCAGGAAGCTGCCAAGATCATTACTGACTCAGTTGATCCAAATGCCAAGATTATCTTCGGTACTGTAAAAGACGAAAAGCTCAAGAAAAATGAAATAAAGATCACTGTTATCGCCGCCAACTTCCCTGATTCATCAGCTTCTAGGAGATCATTTTCTATGAATCCAACTCAAGTAGTAGAGAGAGAAGAGATTGTTGAACCAAAAAGAGGTATATTCAACTCATTTGGAGGAGGTTCATCTTCACAACCAGTACAGCAACAACCTCAGCCAGAACAAGCACCTGCTCCAGCTCCAGTGCACACACCTACTCAAGCAAGCCCTATAGTGGAGACAAAGCGCACTGAGGCTCCTACACCTATACAGACAGTACAAGATGATGACGACGAATGGGGTGCTGTGCCAGCGTTCCTAAGGAGAAGTAAGAAGTAGTATTAATAATAACCTTTTTCAAGAGAACAGAGATTTTCTGCTGAAAATCTCTTCTGTTCGTTACAACTACCAAGTCTCTTGAAAAAGGTTATTATTTTATATACAAAAGGAGACAACCGACACTTGCAACTCGCAAGCCTATCTAAAACACTTGTTTATCATTTAATGACAAGAACATTTGAAACAACAATATTTACTGAATAAAAAAGAAGCTGGTGGGTTTGATTACCCTACCAGCTTTTTGATTTTGATTTTTGGTCAAGTGAAAGAACTTGCTGAGGAGCGGGATCTTTTGATAAAAACCAGCCTGCTAACAACTTGACCCAAGTACATAGCAGAAAAGGCCAGCATCATCCCTACAAATGAAGATATTGTTCGACTAAAAGCTATAACAACATCAGAATACGTGTATCCTAACTTGTGATACAAATCAAAAATACCAAGGTCTTTTGTCACCCTCCCGCCTGTCTCCTGCATTATATACATGTAGATATACGGGTATCCGATATAGCTTTGGAAAATCCTGTATCCATTGTACCAAAGGCACAAAAATACAAGACAAATAATCACCTTGGCCAAATTGATTGTGGTTGCTGTGACAAGTGGTTTATCCTCCATCAGGAATCGATGCTTGCTCATATTATATTAATTTTGGTTTTAATTTTGGTTTTTGAATTAGCGTTGTTTTTTATATTATTGTTTTTATTATTTTACTTGTGCTTGTTTATAGTTGTCTTTGTATGAAAATGTGCATTTAAATATGCATAGGAACAAAGAACAAAACTGCAATGAGAGTACATCTGTTATGGTACAAAATCAAGTGACGTGGTGACGAAAAAATTATATAATGTGCTTTATGAATTCTTCAGAAAATATTTATGATCTTATCATTATTGGTGGTGGTCCTGCAGGCGTTGCAGCAGGTGTTTATGCATCTCGTAAAAAGCTTCGCACGCTCTTTTTGACAACAGACTTTTTAGGACAGAGCTCTGTTTCAGAAGGCATTGAAAACTGGATTGGTACTATCAAGATTAGTGGCACAGATCTATCAAAAGACCTTGAGGCTCATTTGCGTGCCTATGCTGGCGATATTGTGGATATAAAGACAGGTATATGGGTTAAGGATATCAAAAATCTCTCAGAACCTTCGCCTGCATCTACCCTATTTGAAGTAACAACAAAAGACTATTCAGAAAAAGAAAGCTCGTACAAAGGCAAGACGGTACTTATAACCACTGGTAGTACACGTCGAAAACTTCCAGCTAAAAATGCTGATGTATTTGAGCATAAAGGTCTTACTTATTGTGCAACTTGTGATGGGCCTATCTTCTCTGGACAAGATGTTGCAGTCATCGGTGGAGGTAACGCTGCTTTTGAAAGTGCGGCTCAACTCGCTGCTTACTGTAAATCAGTGACTATAGTTAACCGTACTGACAAGTTTAGAGCTGACCCTGTTACAGTTGAGAAAGTTTGTGCTATGCCAAACATGAAGGTTGTGACAGGTGTAGTTGTCGAAGAAATACTTGGAGATAAGTTTGTCAGTGGTTTTACATACAAAAAAGACGGATCAGATGTACTCGAGACACTAGCGGTTACCGGTATCTTTGTGGAGATAGGACTAATACCAAACACTAGTTTCGCAAAGGAGGTAGTAGAGATAGACGCATATGGAAAGATAGCCGTTGACCCTCGAACACAACAGACCAAAACAGCTGGCATATGGGCAGCTGGTGACTGTACAGATGGACTTTACCACCAAAACAACATTGCAGCAGGTGATGCAGTGAAGGCTTTGGAAGATATATATGTGAATTTGTTTACGAGGTAATTTCAGCACTTCAGAAACTTTAAAAAACAATCTTTATTTTATTTGACACCCCTTTGTCAAAATGGTTTTATATATCACAGAAACGACTGTCGGGTCGCTAGCGATATGGTATAAAAAGTGGTCTGGCTTTCAGTCAGCTCTCTTAGGGTAGCAATTTCCCTACCTATCAGGATCATTCAAAAACATAGGGGCCGACAACCCTTAGGAGGATAATAATCATGCAAAGCGAATTAGAAAAACAAGTAGAAGGAGCAGAAGATGGTGCAGAAAAAGACGAAATCGACTCGAGCATCTCGAGTGAGGTAGTTACCACGACAACAACAGCGCAAGGTGTCAAGCTTACCGAGCGAGAGCTCAGGATGCTGTTTGTCAGGACAAATCTGATTGACGACCTTGTCATGAGTATCGCAGGGAAAGTCCCTAAGAATGAAAAGGATGCCGGCCGGATCAAGAAACTCATTATTGCGACTCCTGCACAAATCTTGATCTTTGTTATCATTATGATACTGGCAATATTCACAATTTCGTCAGCGAAACATCTTGATCAACTATTCACAGGGACTGTGTCCAGTGCACTACTCAGTGTATCAGCAATCATGCTAGTTTTTTCCATCATCTTCACGTTGATTTCTGCGATTCGATGGTGGTATGACTACAAAAAAGAGCAGATTGACGGTTTGAAGAAGGTTGAACTCTTCATCGAGCACTTCCTCGATTCAATCATCCCAATAGAACGAGTCGATCAGGATAAAGTAATCCATGAACTAGATGAGTTCGTCTTGGAAAGACTAACAAAAGTCTATCTTCATCTGCAAGCATATGTGGAATATTGCTCTATAAATCACATGATTTCTGTGTACGGTGTTCCGGAAAATTACGCTGAGTACGAAGAAGAGTGTGAAGTCATGTTTGATATTGCAATTAAAATTGGATGGAGCGTTGGAAATATTAGCCATTCAAGAGGTCGAATTGCAGGTGCTATCAAACGTCGAATCGATGAACTTGGAGGAGACGGTCTCTGGTCTAATACCTACTACCAGAGATGTGTTCATGGGCACACTTGGATATTCCCAACATAAGTACATGGTATAACCCGGTTTGTTTGATGATCCAGTATGCGCTCCGCCTGAAAATGGCGGAGCGTTTTAATTATTTACCTATTTACTTATAGTACAAAAATGCTTTAATCTACCTAGATTTTGGTTGTCGGACCATATCTCCAAACACGTAGCATGGAGTAACGGCCGAAAACCGTTGTTTCCTGGACCCGAAAAGTCCCGTTAATTTGGCACATTCAAAATACAAATGAGGGGCCGACACTTCTCGCACTCAAATACAATGAAACTCAGTGAAATCAACTACCGCTTTACAGTCGAACCTGTATTGAGACTAATCCAATCCATGATGAAAAATGGCAATTACATCACTCCACAGAGCTCAAGCAGAACTCTGTCGATGATGTTTTGGCTAAATTCGTCCATACGAAACGAGCTGATGCAATGGACTTTCAAAATTGGTCCATCGTGGCCAGAAGATCCAAATCCTCTAAAATCAATTACAGGCGCAATGATTGCATTCATCATTGCATTAGCAGCAGGAGTGGCGCAGTACTTATTTCCAAATTTAGTACCATTTTTGATCATTTTCTTGCCCTCAGCAGTACTGTGTATTTACTGGACCACACTGTCTTTAGCCGCTGTGGTAGTCAGAATCAAAAAAGCATGCTTTCTTACTGACTTTATCAACATAGTTGGTACAATACCGCTAATAAGGAGGCAGCATCTCATAAACCCTGGACATCGTGAAAGTAGCTATGATTACCTTGTCGTGGTGATGCTTTTGCAACAACTCATGAGTGTTTCCAAAAAGGTCAAAGGTAATACTGAAGACCCGAAGCTAAAAGATGAAGAGAAAAGGCTATATGACTCAGCCTTCAAACTTGGTGTACTAGGAGATGACATCTCGGCCGTATACACGTTGGTATATCGGTTGATTGAGGAAAAGGAGCAAGGTAAACCTATAGGATCGGGTCAAAATAGCGGCGGAGATGGAGACGGCTTTCCAGAACCTGACCCAGACGCACTCCCGACAAGCGTCCTTGGTTAAAGAGACAACGGAAGAGCGCCTGAGAAATCTGAGTAATAGAACGAGATTCTAGGACTGTGACCACTGTACCTGATAGCAAAGGTATGGTGGTTTTTTATTTGTAAATTATTAGCACCACCCACCTTTTGCACCCAATTCTTAATCCTTAATTCTTAATTTGCCGGTTCTGTTAATTCTGCGGGCAATTGTCAATTGCTAATTACTAATTACTAATTGCTCACCTCCAACTTCCTCGCAACCCATTTAGTCAAAGGCGGTTGTATCACCAGAGTCATAATTATCACCCACATACCTATTGAGATAAGCATTTCAGGGTTACCAATATCGTATTTTGTCAAAAGACCACTGTATGCAACTTGCACAAGAAGTACTGCTGGGATAACGCCAGTCTCTCGGACCCATGACATGAAGAGAAGCTCGCGAGTGTTAAGATCAATCTTCTTTGAAAAGAAACCGAGTGATAGAAATACTGAGGCAGGACGCACGATGAACATAAAGACAAGTCCGGCGAGTATTCCAAACCAAGCGTATTGTAGTAGCATTTGCACATTGACCAATGCTCCTAGGAGTATAAAGATACTTGGCTTTGCAATCCCCTCCACCAGCTGATTGAAAAATGTTTCTGTCTTGTGCACTTTTTCGTTCAATACAACTAGAAGCCCTGCGATGAATGATGCTAAGTAACCACTTCCGCCAAACAGTACCGCAAATGCATATGCCATAATAGGGATAGCGATGAAGAAACCGATGTCGGCGTGGCACTCCGCACGCATTACCCTTTGTCTAACAAAAAATCGGATTGCAAAGAATCCGATAATACCAACTATTGACCCTACTACTAGCTCTTTTGATAGGAAAATCATTGATTCCATAGAGACTAGTGCGCTAATACCTTGTGACATGTGCGTAAAAGCCCCTGCTCTTTCTACATACGTGATAAATGCCAATGTGACCAAAGTACCAACCACGTCCGTCAATGCACTTTCTGAAACCAAGATGTCTTTGATACGGTCTTTCTTGAGCTTAAGCTCTTTGAACACAGGGATGATGGCTGCTGGATCAGTCGATGCAAGTATTGCCCCCAAAAGTAGTGCTAGCGACACGGACATTGTCATACCTGTCACTGTGCCGAGGACCGATAGACCTTGTGCCATAAAGAGAGTAGATGCCACAAGTCCGATGAAAGATAGTAGTACGGTAGGTAAAACTATTTTTCTAAATGATGAAAACGATATCTCCAAGCCTCCACCAAAAAGTATATATACCGCTGATATAGTAACTATCATGTTTAGAGCTGCGCTGTTTTCTATAAGTGGTTCCAACAAGTTGTGCATACTTAAACCTATAAACAAGGCAACTAGAAACGATGGAAATATTGTCCCCCTAGAGAGCGAGTGACAGATGGTACCCAGAAGAAACATTCCTCCTATCAAAAACAGTGGGGTTATACCCCCTACATGATCCACAGGAATCATTTCCGAATACTGTACAAACAATGCATTGAATATTGCAAAAACCGTAACACTGGTCAAAAGTATAAATGATGATGAATGTCTCTTAAGCTTGCTTAGTTTGGCTATCATATTGGTGATTAATTTTTAATATATCTTTTCTAAAAAATCAAAAAACCACATGGCGCGCGGCTTTTGTATCTGAGGAGAAAATGATCGATGAGCTGATTTGAGATCAGACCACCAACTTTCTCAAACTGAGTTCTAAACCTTTTAGTTACATCAGTACTCAAGTCGTGGAGGCTATAATTATATTGATTCTTGTGGGCGGTAGAGGATTCGGTCCTTACAGGACCAGTACAGGTTTCCTATTTTCTCAAAGCTCGACAAATCTCGCTTTTCAAAAATATAGGATAACCTTTTCGAATCCTCCAGAAGCGATGCTTCTGCCGCCTATAACCGTACTTCGTACGATCACTGTGGGCGGTAGAGGATTCGAACCTCTGACATCAACAACGTCAATGTTGCGCTCTACCAACTGAGCTAACCGCCCATGCCCTGTTTTTGTCTAGTTTTACAGCTTTATATCTTACCTTTCAGTAAATATATCGACTAGTAATTTTTAACAAAACGCATTTTTTAGTGTAGCAAATACACGTAATTATTTCAACATAAATTGACACATTATTGCCATATGATCTGAAACATTACCTACAACCTTTGCTTTGTCTAGGTAAAACCTATTTCCTGAGAACATACAGTCTACCACTAGCATTAACCCGCCTGCTCTATGCAAGGTTTTATCAATTGTGGTTTTACAATCTTTTGGAACATTGTCGTTAAGGATACTGGACAAGCTATCGTACAGACACTTCCCTCTTGGTGAATTCAGGTCACCGCAAAGTATCGTGTTTTCTAAATCTTTTTTTGATAAAAAGTTTATAAGATTTTCATAATGACGCATTTGTTCACCTGTAACCCCCCCTTTACCAGACCAAGTAAAGTGAATATTTGCTATTGAAAAAGACGTTTCCCTTTCCTTCCCATTTACTACAAAATTTGCCAAAGTTAAATTTCTTCGATAAGTTTCCGAGTGTTTATTTTTGTCATGGTAAACAATCTCTTTATCTGGAAAATCTCCATAGGAAAAAATCTCACTTGAGCCTATTTTGTGTTTTGAAAGTATCAATGTCCCTGATTTTGAGAAATCATACTTTTCTAAAGCACCTTTTTCTTCATTTACTACTATTTCATAATGATTCATCAGCTTACTATAAAGAAAATCACCTGTAGGCGTCATGGTCTTTTCCTTGTAAGGTAAAATGGTTGCCGGCGAAAATAAATGGTGATGCATATTCAAGGAATGAGAGAGGTAATCTATATCTTTCTCAAAGACCTCCTGTAGACAAGCAACGTCTGGGTTTTGCTCTTTTATGAAAGGTATAAATTTGTCAAAATGCTTATCCAGTTCAATGTTTAATGTTATAACTTTCATAGATTTATGATTACTAATATATCATAAGTCAGAAAATCACCTTACCTTTATATATTTTGCTTTTTTTAACAAAAATGTTATATTGTTGACCACGCAATGGCTGTATAGTACAGCTTGAGCAAACCATGGCCCTATCGTCTAACCTGTTTAGAATATAGCGGACACGGCCTTTTCAATGAAAAGGTAGGTTTGGTAAAAAACAATATATGGCCCTATCGTCTAACGGTTAGGACACGGCCTTTTCAAGGCTGTAATCGGAGTTCGATTCTCCGTAGGGTCACAGATTTTAACGAACAAAGTGAGTATAAAATCGTGATGCAGGGGTACTTCATATTTTCGAGCTTGCAATGAAAATATGTTAGTACCAGCTGCGCACAGATTTTAACGAAACAGTTCTCAAGCATATAAATCTTTTTTTGCTTACATAGCTATCACAATCATAAGTAAAAAGGGGTTGAAAATCAGATTATTTGATATACTTACTTCTATATGGAAACCAAAAAAGTAGGAGCTGGTTTTGGAATAATGATACTCCGAGACAATAAAGTATTACTCGGACAAAGACACATTGACCCCGAGAAAGCTGACAGTGAATTAAACGGCGAAGGCACGTGGACTATGCCCGGAGGAAAACTAGAGTTTGGAGAAAGCTTCGAGGAAGGAGCAGTGAGAGAAGTTCAAGAAGAGACGGGTATAGATTTAGACATAAAGGATGTAAAGGTTATTAGTCTTTCCAATGATATGGTTCCGACTGCTCATTTTGTAACTATCGGTCTTTTGTGTTTAAACTGCCCACAAGATCCGAAAGTAATGGAACCTGACGAAATAACCCAGTGGAACTGGTTTGACTTAGAAAATCTTCCTGAACCACTTTTCGAGCCAAGTAGAAAGATTATTCAAAATTATTTGAGCGGTGTGTTTTATAATGGTTAATGTTGACTACATCTTTTTATAATTGTAACATCTTCGGCAGAACCCAGAGTTCCAAATACAAACCTCAAAACATGAAAGGAAACGACATAGATGAACATTTCAGAAGAGATTTCAATTAGGGTCAACAGAAACTTGACAGATCGCCTTGGCGGCCTGGAAAGCCAACTGGTTGAAACAATGAGTAAGGAGAGGGTAAAAATGGCCAAAAGGCAAATGCTTTCAAAGTACACAGCTGCCATTGCAGTCAATTTCACCGATTGGATAGGAAAAACCTACCCGTGGACAAGAAGCCTTGAAGCTCAGTTGGCGCTCATGGATCTTCTTAACCAAGAGCAGACTAATGATCGAATCGGGGCGCTGCACAGGCTTGCTAAACAATGCCAAGCAATGCCACAGGAAGAGCATTTTGCCGTCGTTGAAGAAAAAGTTTCTGCTGTTCGCCACCTACTCACGAACATCAAGACAGTAGGTATTAGTGGTTTAGCCGTAATAGCAATACTTGAAAATGCATCTGAGGTTTTTATGCCCACACTTGAAAGTTGGGCTATATCACTTGGTTGCATCGACTTTGAGTATTTTGAAGTGAAGGAAAAGCCAAACGGCAAACATGCTAGTTCCCTGCTAAATGGTCTAGAAATCGAATTGTCTCGGAATTATCGCAACTTGGACCAACTTCTCAGTACTGCAGAAGCTCACAGTCTCAAGCTATTATCCAGCATCTTCAGTATCTAGATTGTGGCCAAAGTCCTGTTTATCGTACCCCTACCCTGCCACTTCACGGTGCGCAGGGCTTTTATATAAAGAAGCAACATGCATTAGGCCTTGGACATATACTCAGTATTAAATATTTCTAGCATTTCAGACTCAGTAAAATCTTCTTGTTTGTAACAATCATCGTGGTTCTCATTTGCGAAAGCCAGAGTATATTTTCCATCATCTTGTTTTTTCACACCATACAAACTTATAGCACCGTACTCTATTGAGTGAATGATTTGAGACATAGTACCAATCAACTCTTCCTTATCCTCCTGATACTCATGATCATGAAAATGATACATAAGCAGCGCTTTGTCGATTGGTGGGTTTTCACCTTGGTGTGGATTTTCCATTTGTTTTGATTATAACATTATCTGACAACTACTACACGTTAACATATATCTGCTACTTGCTAACACCCTCCCCACAACCCAACTCCCGCACTCTTTGCAACTCCCTCAGCCGTCCTAAACACATTTTGCATCTTTGTATCTGGCTTATATGCCTTAGCACGAGCGTAACCACCCTCAACTAGTTTTAGGTTTACAAAACCGACATCAACGTACTCACCTGTCACATTATCTTTTTCGACTACATAAACATAACGAAGCAGTCTTCCAAAACGGTCCTTGTCGCTGACATCTTTTTCTAACCTAACTACTTTTCCAAAAACCAACTCTTCGTTTTTCAACTTCGCATTCAGACCATAGCACTGTACCTCCTCAGTCGGATGCGCCGTCTCAGGTGCATCGATACCGATATATCGAACCTTCCACTCACCTTCTCTGTTTCGTACCTCTACAGTGTCACCATCGACAATCCTAGTCACTAGATATTGCCCTGCTTGAAGTTGATTTAAAGTATTTTGAACAAATGATTCGTCCAAGACGCGCACATTTGGAGTATCTACTTCTGTGCCTTTATTATTCTCCGCTTCAGAATCATTAAGCTGTGTTGATTGATTTAGAGATTTATTTCCAATATTAAAATTTTCAGAAAGTATGTTGTTCGCAAGGATGTCATAACCAAAAAACACCAAAAGTAAGGCGACTATCAAATACAGTATTTTTTTGGTGTTTTTAGAGCTCATTATGTTTAGTGAAGGTATTATATTATAATCAGACCAGAACATGAAACTCGGTCAGGTAAAAAACAGTTAAAAAAACCGACATATTAGTACAAATCATTAACTACACAAAATCATGCCACTACCTATGCCAAATGCTGTTCCTGAACCAGGATACTACTATCACTACAAACATGACGCAGAGGGTTCTGTAGACAACTACGCCTACTATGTTGTTGGAGTCGGATTCCACACTGAGGATGATCCACGTGAAGGAGAGGCTCATTTCTTGATTTACCAACCTCTTTATCCTGCCGCTGTCTATACAGCATCTACAGAACTTGGACTACCTTGCTTTGACGCTCGGCCACTGAGTATGTGGATGGAATCTGTTGAGTACAAAGGTCAAACATTGCCAAGATTTAGCAAAATCACTGACCCAGCAGTGCTGTCACAGTTGGAAGCAAAGCGTGCGGAGATGTATGGTGTTTAGTTGTATTGAATGATTAAGAAGCTCTATTATTAAATATTGAAACGATGACACCAGAAATAAAAAGCAGGAAAGATTACCTCAAAAAGCTCAACTATTTAAACAAGGAAAAAATCTGCGGATTTTGTAATATTAAAAAAGAATTTATCATTAAAGAGTTCAAAAATTGGATATGGGTATTTAGTGAGTTTCCGTACTGGAAGTACAATACGATTATCATCTCAAAAAAGCATAAGACCAATTTTTCAGAACTAACATCTAGAGAAGTATCTGAATTAAAAGATATTTTTGTATTTGCTGAAAATAGTTACAAAAAAGCAGATATAGTAAAAGACGATTCTACTTGGGGAATGGATATATTGTGGAGACAAAGAGCAAAGACCAATGGTTACGAGACAAGGTCACATATTCATATACATTTATGCCCACAACCCGAAGGCAGGTTTAATCCTATTCTAGACAACAAATCACATAAAATAAAGCCAGAACTACTAATTAGCGCTGCAAAAACATTGAGAACAAAGCAGATAAAGTAGACCTAAACCAAACTCCCCCACCTCTCCACATGACACGTATACCCACCTGGATTCTTCTGTAGGTAGTCTTGGTGATAATCCTCAGCTGACCAAAACTTTTTAAATGGTTCTAGTGTAGTGACGACTGGATCTTTCCAAAGACCACTTTCATTTACAATCTTTATCATTTTTTCAGCATCTTGTTTTTCTTCTTCATCTTGATAGAAAATTGCGGATCTGTATGAAGAACCGATATCATTTCCCTGACGATTGACCGTAGTTGGATTATGAATTCTGAAGAAATAATCAAGTATTTTTAAATAACTCGTAACTGCTGGGTCGTATGTTATTTCCATTGCCTCAGCGTGCGATTCTGCAGAATCGTGTCGCGCAATGTCCATTGAAGCGCGACCGTGACGCTCGTATGTAGGATTATCATTTTGTCCACCACTATAACCTACCTCAGAATCAATCACACCTTCTTGCTTTCTAAATAGCTCTTCCATTCCCCAGAAACATCCACCTGCAATATATGCTTTTTTATAGTTGTTCATAATTACTAATTGTTAACTACCAATTGATAATTGCTATTCCTCCTTTTTAAAATCCAAAGAAATACTATTGATACAGTACCTATCACACACTCCGCCACTTGCTTTCACGGGACCATCTGGAAAAACATGACCTAGGTGTGCTCCGCATTTTTTACACAAAACCTCAGTCCTTCTCATACCATGCGTATCATCTGGCACCAAAGTCACAGCTTCTACATCAGCAGGGTCTGTAAATGATGGCCATCCCGAACCACTGTCAAACTTTGTATTCGAAGAAAAAAGCTCAGTACCGCATACGGCACAGTGATACATACCGTTACCTTTCTCATTTACATGTTTCCCTACAAAAGGCGCCTCGGTTCCTTTTTCAAATGCGACTTTGTATAGTTCCGGATTTTTTTCTTTTAATTCCTCATGATTAGTGTTGGTGTTATTCATGTACTAATTATACTCCTATTGATCGAAATTGTTATTAAGTAATAAATATGGCATTATGTTTTATCTAAATAAATTGGCTTTTGCCGTAGCCTGTAAGCACCAAATGACTAAAAACAAGGATAAATTGAGAATATTATCAATAGAAACCAGCTGTGACGAGACAGCAGTTTCAATAATAGACGCTGAAGGAGGTGTTGATACACCTGTTTTCAAAGTTCTTGGAAATGCACTCTACTCACAAATAGACTTACATGCCGAATACGGTGGTGTATTCCCGATGCTTGCCAAAAGAGAGCATGGTAAAAATCTGGTTCCACTACTTGATCAAGCAGTTGATATTGCTTTAAAATCAGCTGACATAACTGACAGTACTGCACAATCCACAGAATCACAAAACTCATTCACAAACCTCACCGAGCAAACTACTCTCATCACAAGCATCCTAGAGAAAGAGCAAGGTCTATCAGAGACTCTACTAAAATACCTTGAAGAAAATATAAATAAATTATCAAGTTTAAATATAGATTATATTGCGGTAACAAAAGGACCAGGGCTTGAACCCGCTCTTTGGGTAGGTATTAGTTTTGCAAAAGCACTTTCTATAGCTGTGCAAAAACCATTGATACCTATAAATCACATGGAAGGTCATATTGTTTCTGTTTTGACTGACGATACTCTGAACGGAGCCCCTAGCGACTCGGTAGAGCACAGAGTAAACTTCCCCGCTCTCGCATTACTAATCTCTGGTGGCCACACCGAGCTAGTAGAATGCAAAAACTGGAATGAATACAAGATAATCGGACACACTGTGGATGATGCTATAGGTGAAGCCTTCGACAAAGTAGCTAGACTCATCGGTATACCATATCCCGGTGGACCAGTCATATCAAAGCTTGCAAAGGAAAGTCGAGATCAAGACACAACTGCTGAATACGAAAGAACTCATGGAAACAGACCATGGTCACTCCCTCGACCAATGATACATAGTAAGGATTTAAACTTTTCGTTTTCAGGTATCAAGACCGCTGTTCTATACGCTGTTAGGGAAAAAACAGCACAATCAAAGGGTGCAGAACTATCGGACACTGACAAAAAAACATTAGCAGAAGAATTTGAAAATGCTGTAACTGAAGTTATTATCAAAAAAACTGAAAGGGCCATTGAACAAACTCACTCCGAAACACTCATAGTGGGTGGCGGTGTTATTGCAAATACATACATACGAAATGAACTGAAAAAAATGATTTCAGAAAAGTTCTCACATGTATCACTTTTGATACCGACCCTTGATATGACAACAGATAACTCAGTCATGATTGGAGTTGCTGGGTATTTGAAAGCTATTTCTAAACCTGAAAACATCATCCTGCCTGGTGATATAGAAAAACTCACTGCACTTGGTGCCAAAGGTAGTCTTGGACTAGAAGAATAATCCGACTTGCGTTCAATCACACCGTGAGTTTTCAGGTGGGATTTTCTAATCTACATCACAAACTCAATACTCAAAGTACAAGTATCTCCTTGTTGCAAACCTTCAGCTCTCCGTATTTTCGCATTTATAGGTAAAATGTATTCTGTGACACCTTTAGTATTTAAAGTCTTAGTCGGAAATACTGATGATGACCATGTCGACTTTCCCACCAAAACATTTACCTTTACAGTACCAAAATCTCTACCAACTTTCTTTATCTCTTTTCTACGATTGTTAATGATCTCCGAATACCCGCTCGGCAAAGTCACAAAATGCCAACTCGCCGATTCACTCGGATATATCCATATTTGAGCTGTGAATGGTTTTAACTTCACTTTCACATATTTTGCCACATATTCTATTAATTATGTAATAAATCTATCTATTTACAAATATATGTATTAATGATATAATATAGGCACTTTTGGTTTAGTTAAAAGCTTCCCTTTTGTCTAAAGGTGAGCTCATAAGCCCAAGGTATTGTTCATTGAAAAGTATAAGGTGGCGCATTAGTCATCTTTACCAAAAAACAAAAAAGAAAGGATTAGAAAAGTGAAATCATTAAGGCAACTAAGTGTTGAGGTGAAAAAAATGGGCCGTGAACTCAGAGTGGTCACCCACGACGGCATGAGCCATCCAGATGAAGCATTTGTACTCGCCATGATCAAGTGGCTCTGTATCAATGTTTTGAATGTCAAATACAAATTCAAACGCACACGGGATCCAGGCCTCATAAATGCTGCGGACATTGCAATCGATGTCGGCAACGTTTATGACCCTGAGCATTTCCGGTACGATCATCACGGTCCAGAAGGTGCTGGAAGGCGTCCTGAAAAGGCAGGTCACCAAGGAATCAGCTACTCTTCTTTCGGGATCTTTTGGAAAGATCATGGTCTAGAATTCGTATCAGGTGTCGTAAAAAAGCTTACTGATTACGAAATTCCAACATGGATACTTGAAAAAGCCGTTGGAGAAGTCGACAGAAATCTGGTTGAAGGGACATGCGCCTTAGATACCGGAGAAGCGAAGGTCAGGTCAAACAACATCAGAGTACCTTCGTTGCATTCAGCTTTTTCAGTAATAAACCCGACGTGGATTGAGGCTTCCGGAAAAGATGCACGTGACAACGCGCTCTGGAACTCTCTTCCTATGATGGGTGACATACTGATTGGCTACATCATGAGGTCGGTCGAACATCACTACTCCGAAAGCTACGTGATGCAAGGAATCAATTCATGTCGTGACGGGATCTTGGTACTCAAAACACCGACCCAGGCATGGAGAAGACTTGTCAACAAATCAAGACGAGGGAATGAAATCCTTACTGTGGTTCAGCCACAGATGGATGACGCTCAAACTTGGTGTGTTCATGCGGTAGAGGATGGAGAAGGTACTCTGAGGATTCGCTTTCCTGAAGAGTGGGGTGGTCTGGAGCAAGATAGCTTGCGTAGTGTCACTGGTAACGAAAAAGTAACCTTTGTACACACAGCGGGTTTTATCGCTGCAGCTGAAGACAAACAAAGCGCGATTATGTTAGCAAAGCTGGGTATCGCCAAGTATCAAAAAGAAGACGAATACGAAGGGGCAGGTTTGGATTCAGAAACTGCTACCGTAAACTAACAATCTCACTGACATAAGTCAGTCGAGGTCGTAGGGCTCCCCCAGTGGGAGCCCTATATTTTTTTATATAAAACTTGCTTAAATAGATAGATGCATAAATAAAAACCCACCGGCGAAACAAGTCGCTCGGTGGGCACACTAACTTGTTGATACACTTGTGGACAGACAAATGCATGCAAGCAGGTAGCAAAGCTAACGAGACTGGCCAACTCTTCAAGGTACAGGATTCGCAAGTACAGTTAAGAGCCAAATTAGACCCACAACACTAGCGAGGACAGAACCTACTGTAAGTACGAGTACCCATCTGAACCTTGAAGATTTGCTTTCCTTCATCTCCAATATCAAGGATTTTCTTTTCACCAGTCTTTCAGCAAGAAGCTTGCAAAAAGTATCCATCAGCTTTGTTCCACTGCCTGCCAATCTCAACTCTTCAGATGTTGGCTTAGGTACCTTGATTGAATCATTGAAAAATGTCCAATCTTTTGAGAAGAGATGAGAATGAGAGTAAAGCCTGATCAAACTCGACAACCTCGGCACATCCCCCCAAGTAAGATTGTTCCAAAAAGAAGCAATGTGACTTGAATGCATGCTTCCTGGACCGAAAGGATCGGTGACCATATCAACAATCTTCTCGTAGACATAGTCAAAACTCGAATTCATCGTGCGAGGGATTTCCTGATCTGGATTGAATGGTCTTTTCTTACCCCTACGACCCAGTACTCTTCTTATCGCATTGTTACGACGACGTAACTTTTCCCTTCGTCTCGCTTCCTCTTTCTTTGCCAGTTTTCTTTGTTCCGACACCGCCTTTTCACTGTGCTTAATTCCACTAAGATTCATAAACAGCCTCCTTTTTTATTGGTTTAGTTTTGACTTGAGAATGAGCTATACCGACGGACATGTGTAGCCGAGGTAACTGTATTTTCCTGACTACATATTACATAATATCTAGACATTATCAATGTGTCCGCTATCTACTAACGGCACCCCTACTCCTACTATCTGCAAACTGACAACCCCTTAAAAATCTGATAATATCTACCTATGACCAATAATACAAATAGTGGTGGTCCTGGTTTTGAACATAACCAAGAGCCTGCCACTCAAAACAATCCTAAAAACAATATCCGAGACACAGACAAGCCTATTTACAAAGAGCCTAATATCCCTGCGCCACTACTCTCACCTTACAACCCTGCATTATCAGAACCTGTTGCCATATCTATCAACGAGAAAAGTGGACTTGCTAATCCTGATAAATGCATAGAGCTTGGACTGACATCAACAGACGCACCGCACTACTCCATAGTACTTCCCCCACCAAATGTTACAGGCACACTTCACTTAGGACATGGTCTGATGGCGACTCTACAAGATATCAGTATTCGTTTTGAGCGTATGCGTGGCAAGCAGGCACTTTGGATACCAGGTACCGACCACGCTGCCATTGCTACTCAATCAAAAGTAGAAAAAGATATTTCAAAGAAAGAAGGTAAAAGCCGTTATGACCTTGGTCGCGATGAGATGCTTAAGCGCATAGACGCATTTGCAACTGAAAGTCATGACACTATAGTCACTCAGATAAAGAGAATGGGTGCATCTTTGGATTGGTCACGAGAAGCATTTACACTCGATGAAGCTCGTAACAAAGCAGTGAGAACAGTTTTCAAAAAAATGTACGACGATGGTTTGATATATCAAGGATCGCGCATAGTAAACTGGGACCCAAAAGGACAGACTACGATTTCTGATGATGAGATTGTGCATGAAGAGAGGAAAGCAAAGCTATACACATTTAAATACAGCAAAGATTTCCCTATCTCTATCTCAACGACTAGACCTGAGACAAAGGTTGGAGATACAGCAGTAGCAGTACACCCAGAAGATGAAAGATATGCAGAGTATGTTGGTAAAACATATGACCTAGATTTTTGTGGGTCAAAGATTTCTGTAAAGATTATTGCTGATCATGCAGTTGAAAAAGACTTCGGTACAGGTGCTCTCGGAGTAACACCTGCCCACAGTATGGTTGACTGGGAAATGTCTCGTAGACATGACTTGCCAGTTGTACAGGTCATAGATGAAAAGGCTCGAATGATTGTTTCTCAAGACTCCCCTCTCTATGACAAAGAAAAAAATATCGGTATGAAGACTACTGATGCACGCGAAAAGGTCGTCGAGTGGTTACGTGAGCAAGGTCTTCTAGAAAAAGAAGAAGATATTATACAAAGAATCGGTACAGCAGAGAGAACAGGTGGTATCATCGAGCCTCTTCCGAAGAAACAATGGTGGGTAGCTGTTACAAAACCATTTACAATCAAACACTCAAATATCAGTGGTGTACAAAGCGGTCAACAAACAACTCTAAAAGAGATAATGCAAAAAGCTGTTTCAGAAGGACAGATTGCTATTATGCCCGAGCATTACAATAAGACTTATTTCCACTGGATAGATAACCTCAACGACTGGTGTATTTCTAGACAGATTTGGTATGGGCATAGGATACCTGTTTGGTACAAGATGGGTTCAAGCGACCAAAGTTCAGGTGCGATTTCTAGCTCAGCAAAAAGCGAAGTGTACTGCGATGTTCTATCACCTACCGAAGCTGGTCTACCTGATGCTGACATGTATGTACAAGATGAAGACACCCTAGACACTTGGTTCTCATCTGGTCTTTGGACTTTCTCGACGCTTGGATGGCCAGACAACATTGACGCTAAAACTGGAGAAACAATGGCTGGCTCTGACCTTTCTCGTTTTCACCCTACAAACCTGCTTATCACTGGACCTGACATACTTTTCTTCTGGGTTGCACGAATGATCTTGATGACAGGATACGCACTTGGTGAAATACCATTTTCAAAAGTATACCTAAACGGTATCGTTCGAGATATCAAGGGTCAAAAGATGAGTAAGTCACTTGGAAACGGTGGAGACCCGGTAGAGATATCTGAAAAGTACGGCGCGGATGCACTTCGTATGTTCTACGCTATGAGTACAGCGCCAGGAACTGATTCTAGGCTAGATGAAAACAAGATAAAGGGCTTTAAGCATTTTGCAAATAAGATTTGGAATATCGTAAGGTTCGTGCTGACTGCAACAGAAAACCATACATATGATAAAAGCTTCAGTGGATGGACAGAAAAAGACTCAGTACTGCGCGCAGAGAGAGATGATATTTTCAAAGCTGTAACCAGAGAGATAGAAGAGAGCAAATACCACCTAGCATCTGAAAAAGTTTATCAATATACATGGAGTACCCTTGCTGATGTAATACTTGAGGATAGCAAGTTCGTATTCGCAGGTAATGACGAGGAGGCAAAATTATCTCGAGCAAAGTTTCTACTTGAGACAATCAGACTTATCACGATAGTCGCGCACCCTTTCATGCCACATGTCACTGAAGAAGTTTGGTCATTGTTAACCACAGGTAAAAGTCTAATAGAGCGAGTACAAAACGATACTTCACATGCTACAATAAATCCAAGCGATCTATTGATGGCACAAAAATGGCCTTTTTAAGCACACTAAATAATCTAGCATCGACACCGGTTGAGAGTCTGATAAGTACTCCTAGTATTTTTAGCCTGGAAGTTTTCGGTATTGCACTTATAGGAGGACTCCTACCCGCACTGGTATGGCTTTGGTTCTGGATGCATGAAAGTCATGACCACCATGAGCCAAAAAGCGTGCTTTGGAGTGTATTCATACTTGGCATGGCCAGTGTTTTTTTAGTACTACCAATACAAGCACTTTTGTCTAGGTATATGGACTTACCAATGGTGCCCGATAACTCATTCAGCATTATACTTTGGGCTGGTATTGAAGAAATTATAAAATACTCAGTTGCATTTGCTGCAGCACTTAGATTTAAACCTGATGTATTTGATGAGCCTATAGACGCATTTGTCTATTTGATGACGGCGGCACTTGGCTTTGCTGCTATGGAAAATATACTTTTCTTGATTGGGCCACTACTACAAGGCGAGACAATCCTGACTATCATGACAGGTAATATGCGCTTTATGGGTGCCAACTTATTGCATGTTGCTTCATCAGGTGCACTGTCTATATTTATAGCCTATGGATATTACAAATCAAAAACTGCTCAACTTGGATACTTGATATCAGGACTTGCTGCGGCTACTCTATTGCATGCATTGTTTAATTTTCTTATAATACTATTAACAGAAATACAAAAGGAAATGATCTTTGTTGCATTCTCATACGTTTGGGTCACTCTGATCATTCTGATTCTGGCACTTGAAAAGGTGAAAAAGATAAAACAATTTTAGTCAGTTAGCAGGTATCAGATGACAGATATCAGTTGTCAGATAGCAGGTATCAGTTAGGGGCAAAAAAAGGCGGGCAAATTAATAATTAGTAACTTCAAGCATTAAGCAAAAACCATGAAAAAAAGATCATTTTTTGAAAGACTGACAGGTAGTGTAAATCTCGATGATGACGATTTCATCTTGGACGAAGATGCAGAGGCTAGCGAACCAAAAGAGATCCGTCGAACAATACAACCAGGCGCGTCTTCATGGATGGATGAGCAGGCTGGTGAAGGTGAGCTTTCTGTAGATGTGTACCAAACTCCTGATGAAATAATTGTAAAAGCCCTTATACCTGGTGTTAGAAAAGATGATGTTGATATATCTATATCTCGAGACTCTATAACTATTCGCGGTAGCAGAAAAGAAGAAAAAACTATCTCAGACGATAACTACATTGTTCAAGAGCTATATTGGGGAGCATTTTCAAGAACTGTTAGACTTCCCCATGAAGTAGACATCGAGCACTCAGATGCTACTGAAAGCCAAGGGGTGCTTACGATAAAACTTCCTCGAGTAGACAAGGACAGACAAGCGAAGCTTAGGGTGAAGTCTGTTTAGGTTTAGGGTTGATGTTGAGCTCTTTGGATAAGTTAAATATATACACAAGAAAAAAGACCCTAAACGGGTCTTTTTTACATCTCTTTATATCTTTGACTATGCAGCTACCGCTTCTTCTTTCTTTGCAACAGTCTTCTTTGGAAGTACGTTTTTCTTTTTAGCATCTAGAACCTTGCTAGTAACTAGTAGGTTGTGAGCAGTATCAGAAACTTGGGCTCCTTTTGAAATCCAATGCTTAATCCTATCAGCTTTTATAATAGTACCATCCTTTCTAAAGTTGTGAGAACCTAGGATCTCAAGAAACTTACCGCTTTTTGTAGAGTTTTGAGATTCAGTCAAAACAAGTCTAAAAGACGGCTCGTTTTTCTTCCCTACTCTTTGTAGTCGTATTTTTAACATAAGTGGCTTAGATAGTATCAAAAAAGCCCCTAAGCGTCAATGACCATTATGAAATTGGCCTGTTTTCTGGTAGCATATACACAATAAACGCCCGATAAACATAAAATCAATACAATATGAACAATAAAAGAATAGGTACAATATCCCTAAACTCCAAGGGAAAAGGCTTCGTCGAGATAGAGGGTCAGGAGCTAGATATACCGGTAGAGCCTAGGGACATATCTACAGCGCTTCCAAGCGACACAGTTGAGATAGAGCTATACAGCGGTTTTAGAGGCGCTGAATACGGCAAAGTACTTCGGGTGATAGAGCGCAAGAAAACCCAGTACGTAGGGACGATCATAAAGGGTGAAAATACGTCTTGGTACAACCAGGACCCTGAAAGCTATGCCGACCTAAAAGATGTTTTGGTTTTGGCACCAGATGACAAGAGGGCTAATATAATCATTAAGATAGATCAAGATGGTTTCGAAGACGAATCTCATGACAAAGACATCGCGCTTACGGGTGCTGGCGCAGTCATAAACAATGTCACCAAGCACGAGATACGTGAGAGCTTTAAAGCTATAGCAAAAATAGACCTTGAGACATGGTCAGATAGAGATGGTCGAGTTCCTCATGGATACATCACTAGGGTTATTGGAGAAAAAGGCGAAAACAATGCCGAAATGGAGTCTATAGTACTAGAAAGAGGTTTTGATACGACTTTCTCATCAGAGGTTATCAGAGAGGCCGAGGAAGCTGCCAAGGACTATAGTTCTCTATCCCCTTCTGCAGAAGAGCTGTCTTCGAGAAGAGACATGCGAGGAGTATTCACATGTACTATCGACCCATTTGATGCAAAAGACTTCGACGATGCTCTTTCCATAAGAGTTCTTTCTGACTCAGAGAAAAAGGCTTGGTCTGACGAGACGAAGAGTTATAGTGGTACGGACTTACCTGAGGCTCATTTTGAAATAGGTATACACATCGCTGACGTTGCACACTATGTACGTCCCGGGACTGCACTTGATATGGAAGCAAGACGTAGAGCTTTTTCTGTGTACTTAGTAGATAGAACTATCCCTATGCTTCCATCAGTACTTTCAAATGGTATGTGTAGTCTAAACCCGCATGAGGATAGATTCGCATTTTCTACTATTTTCCTGATGACAAAAGACGGGCGTATTTTGGACAAATGGTTTGGGCGGACAATCATTTACTCAGATAGACGTTTTTCATACGAAGAGGCCCAAGATGTTTTAAATGGCAAACTAGAAAGTGAATATGCACAGCAGATAAAAGATTTTGACCATATTGCAAAGATAATGCAAAAGCAAAGAAAAGATAAAGGTTCTATCGACTTTGAGACAACTGAGATAAAGTTCAAACTAGACGAGCAAGGTCGCCCTATAGCTGTATACAAAAAAGAAAGACTTGATGCTCACAGACTTGTAGAAGAATACATGCTCTTGGCCAACAGAGAAGTTGCCGAGTATATCTCAAAGAAAAATAAAGAAATAAAAACTGAAAAAGCTGGAGTATACCGTGTCCACAATTCACCAGACTTTGAAAGACTTACTGACCTTGGTATCTTTGTGAGAGCACTAGGATTTGAATTTCATCCAACCAAAAACATTACCCCTAAGGACGTACAGAAGCTTCTCAGTGACGTTGAAGGTTCGCCTGCCGAAGCCGTCATCAAAGTAGCAACTCTACGCTCTATGGCAAAGGCCACTTATGCTACTTCCAACACTGGTCACTTTGGACTAGCTTTTGATTTCTACACCCAGTTCACTTCACCTATCAGACGTTACCCTGACTTGATGGTTCACCGTATTCTTGCCCTGCTACTAGAAGGTAAAGTTGTACCGCACCAGATGGCTATAACACTTGAAAAGATATGTCTCGACTCATCAAAACGTGAAGTAGAGGCCGCCGATGCAGAACGCGCATCTGTAAAGTACAAACAAGTAGAGTTTATGATGAATAAGATTGGTCAGACTTTCGAAGCAACAGTTTCTGGTATCTCTGATTGGGGTATGTATGTTGAGGAGCCTGAGTCAAAAGCAGAAGGTCTCATAAGACTTAAGGACCTAAAACCTGACGACTTCTACAGCGTAGATCAAAAGAACTACAAGATCATTGGTCAAAATACTAAAAAGGAATTCAATATTGGTGACAAGATAACTGTAAAATTAGTTAGTGCTGACTTGGATGCGAAGATGTTGGATTTTCAGGTTGTGACTCAAAGCTAATATTTTCCAAGAAGAGATACTAGCTTGACGATTTTATGCCGTTGAGTATTATGTAGGTGTAAAGCTAGTATATTTTGATTGGGGCGAAGAGCAGAAAATCGGCTCGGCTGCCAGCGACTCATTCATGAGTTATGCGATGGAGGAATTGCCGACCTCCCACCTCAATCAATCTGTATTAGCTTTTTGAATTTCCTACGTGTATATTTTATATCGACAATCATTGCAGTTACAGCGCTGTTTATTCCATTTACTTCGATTACCACACCTACGTACCTGTCATTCACTCTAGACACCAGTATAAACCTTCTTTTGGCTAGGTCTTTTAAACTTTTTTTATCACTTATATATATTTCACTACAATTGTTTAATGTGTTTTGAATATTGTTAATTAAATATTCATGTACAACATGTTTACACATAATATGATTCAGTGTTCTACCAGACATGTATAAACTATGCCTTTTAATTTTAAACTTTAATTACACTGGTTGACAACTCAAACTCACTATCATTTTCTTTACACATCAAAAAATACTACCGCCATGTGTATTAAGAAAACTTGAAGGAAATATAAATAAAAAAGCAGATACTAGAGGATCCAACAGACTGGAGCCTATTGTTTCTTAGTATCCGCCTTGGGCGAGGGTTGTTAGTGTTGGGATGACTGCTCCACCTATGTGGATTTAGATCCGTTGCAGAACTGACTTGGATGTTACTTTACCAGCTAATCCGAGAGAGAACCAGCGGTCAATTTTCAACGCCGCCTCGTGAGTGTCGCATTTTTCCATCACGGCAACGAAATCAAGTTGGTTACCACGGCACCTACATGCATGGTTGTGACAGACCCAGCGATTCCTGGAGAGAGTCACTTTAAATACGTTTCCGCTATCGCCTGGGTGAATAGGACAAGGACCAACCAGACTACTGCCATTGCGAGTTGGCTGCATTTTTGATTTGAAGCCGTAGTATCCCAACAACCTCTCTAGGGATACAGCGGCCTTAACCGCTTTAAGATCAATAGATATTCTCTTCATATACAGAACGAACAATTTGAGTTTATTGGGTATCTGCACTTTACAGACACTTCCACTACTCATATTACCAGACCGTTGGCTTTATGTAAATTTGACACCGGAGAAATGGATTGAAGGATTAACTCTTTATGTGATGGAATTAATCCGTCAGGAAGGTTGTTTAAGTTGAAAAATTCCGCTTCGATTATTTCCTTAGGATCAAGCAATTGTGTTCCACCGGTGAGCCGTGCAACGAATGTAATCTCCAGACGCAATTTAAAGCCACTTTTAATTCGTAGTAATCGCTCCACATGAACCTCGTACCCAGTTTCTTCCTTTAACTCTCGTTGGACAGTCTGTTCTATTGTTTCGCCGGAAATTGCATACCCACTCGGTAACCCCCAAGAACCGGATTTCCAAAAACGGTGCCTTAAAAGTAAAATCCGACCATCATTATCAAACACCACTGCCGATGTACCTAAAATAAATTTTGAATGGAAAATCCAAAGTATTCTCCACTGAAGATATCCTCCCATTTTTCTCCAAAAAGTTGCTAGTGTTGAATACATGGTGGTAATTTATTTAGCAACCGCCACCGCCTCATCAAAAGCTATAGACAACAACTTAGAGTATCCCTCACCTCCCATCGTCACTCCGTATATAACACCAGCACGTGACATTGTCTCTCTATTGTGAGTTATAAGTATAAGCTGTGAATGTTTAGACAAAGCCTCAATCATATCTCCATACTTTCTAGAGTTAGCCTCGTCGAGCGCTGCGTCTGTTTCATCTAGTATTACAAATGGTGGTGGATTTACCTGTGACATTGCAAAGAGTAGTGCAATAGATGTTAGCGCTCGTTCACCTCCTGAGAGCATTGTAAGTCCCTTTATGCGTTTATGTGGCAAAGAAACATTGATCTCAATACCTTCTTCGGCCGGTTCGTCACCATCTAGCTCTTCAGCAAGAGCAACTGACAAGTCACCACTGTCATCCTCCAGGTCACCCTTCTTTTTCTTTCGCTTTATTTCTTTTATGAGTTTAAGCTCGGCTGTACCACCTCCAAACATTAGTCCAAAAAACTTTCCAAACTCTTTATTGATTTTAGAAATACCATCCTTGAAAAGTTCACTGAGTTTTTGATTTAACTCATCTATCAGAAGTTTCAATGATTCTGAAGAAGTTATCAAATCTTGTAGCTCTTTCGCCAAGAAAATATCCCTTTCCTCCGCATCTTTGTATTCTCGAACTATATCGTCGCCTCCACCGCCACCCATTTCCTCAAGTCTGATCTTTGATTTTTCCACAGCACGTCTTCTATCCACTTGGGCATGTCTATCTTCGACAACAGAGAAGTCAACTTCGGCGTTTTCATAATCCACAGCGTCTCTACCAACAAGCATGTGCGCCTCTTGTATTTCACTTTTAAATTCTTCCTCCTCAACTCGAAGTCTTTCTTCTTTGGCCTTTACGGTCTCTATATGAGAATGTAACTCATTTTGCTTGGACATTATCACAAGTACAGCCTTTTCACTTTCAACATTCTTATCACGTTCTTTGTCTATATCCACTTTTATCTGTGTATATCTTTCTGATTGCTTTAATTCTTCTTCAGAAAATGTTCTGAGTTTTTCCTCAAGAGTTTTCATTTCCTCGGATATGCGCTTTATCTCAGCTTCCTCTGTCTCAGTGCTGTTTTGCGGCTTCTCAACGTGATCTGATTCTTTGTGATAATTTACAAAACTACTAATACGCTCATGAATATCTTGGATAGATTGTTTTACGTAAGCCAATCTTTGTTCTGGAGATGCATTTGCATGATCACCAATGCCGTCTATGGCTTCCAGAGCAACAGTTGCTTTGACGTCTATATCTTTTTGAATGAGCTCCACATCTTTCAAGTAGACTTGCTTAGTACTTTGCACATCAATGTGGTTTTCTGACTCCTTTATCTTTTTATCTATAACTCTTTTTAGATATGAAATCTCACCTTCTAGTCGCCCTATCTCCCTGGTGCAAGAGTCTTTCTTGGCTCTAGTATCTCGCATCTCTTGCTCAAGTGACAAGAGTCCAGACATACTACTGCTTTGCCCTAGGTTGGCCTTTGCTTCATCCAGTATAGACTTGTGGTGAACTAGCTCTTGGTGCAACTTTTCTAGCTCTTCTTGCGGAGCTTTCTTTTCATTTGACAGTCTAGCTTTCTCCATTTTTATATAATGATTTTCACGAGCAAAATACTCTTTGTACATACCAACCAACTCTTGGCGCAAAACCACAGCCTTTTCAATCTTCTCCACCTGCTTCTTCAAAAATTTTATATGTGGTGCGATCTCACGCCTAAGTGACTCAATCTCTTTGATGTGATTACCCGTTTTCTCTAGCTTCTTTTCACTTTCTTGTTTTTTGTATTGATACACCTTTAGACCTAGTGCATCCTCTATCATCTCTCGCCTATCTTTTGGTTGAGCTGACAAAAGTCTATCAGCTTCACCTTGCGAAATGATATGGTGACCAGACGAGCCTATATTGGCATAAGCCAAAAGCTCCACGACATCTTTTAGTCGCACAAGCGTGCCGTTTATAAAATACTCATTAACACCATCTCTATGGACCACACGCTCTATAGAAATCTCATCGAAGTCCATGTTGAACATCCGGTTCGTATTATCGAAAACAACTTTCACTGACGCCCTGTTTGCACGCGCACTGTCCTTACCTCCGTTGAAGATAAGATCCTCGCCTTTTTTCCCTCTCATAGACTTGAGTGATTGCTCACCAAGCACAAAACGAAAAGACTCCGCCACATTTGACTTACCCGAGCCGTTTGGACCAACAATAGATGTTATAGGAGAAGTGAAGGTCAAAGATCCCTTTTTTGAAAATGATTTGAATCCGTTTATTTCTAGGGATTTTAGACGTGAGACGAAGGACATGGTTTTACAGTTATCAGTTAGCAATTAACAGTTAAAGAATTAAGAAATCAATAGTTAATCCAATGTTGATTGTTGGCTATATTTTAGCATCTTTGAAGGAGGATACAAAGGAGGGTTTGCGCTAATTTAAAAGTTAATGACTACACCTCCCATCCCTTCAACTGTATAGCCTTCTGCGCCGCATCTTGTTCAGCCTCTTGTTTAGATTTACCCTCACCTGTTGTCACTAAGTCATCTTTCAAGTAAACACCAACTGTAAAAACTTTGTTGTGGTCTGGACCGATTTCTTTGATGATTTTATAAGATGGTGTTATAGCTGTTTTTTCTTGAGCTAATTCTTGGAAAAAACTTTTTGAGTCTATGAACTTTCTCTCAGCAATCATATCGTCTGTAAGATCAAATAGCTGGCTGGCAACGAAGTCACGAGCTTTGTCATAACCACTGTCTATATATATGGCACCAATGATAGCCTCGAAAGCATTTGCAAGTATAAACTGCCTAGCGCGTCCCGTATCTTTTGCCTCACCTTTTGAAAGCATCATGAAAGAGTTCACGCCAAGCTTTTCAGCTGCAGTTGCCAATGTATTTGAGTTAACCAGAGCCGATCTGTACGCAGTCAA
Source organism: bacterium (assembly GCA_027490575.1). Taxonomy (GTDB): domain Bacteria; phylum Patescibacteriota; class Minisyncoccia; order Phycocordibacterales; family CAIZLB01; genus VEQN01. Next base: position 48,346 of record JAIXXV010000032.1, read on the forward strand.
ATCACCTTCTGGCTTATCAGGGTACTTGTTGTATAGATAATCAGTGATGACGAGTTCGAGTACAGCATCACCCAAAAACTCCAGACGCTCATTGTGCTCCAGCTTTGTGTTTTTATTTTCGTTTAGATATGAACGATGGATAAATGCTTGCCTAAGCAAGTCTTTATTGTTGAATTCTATAGCTATACTTTTTTCGAATATATTGAAATCCATTTTGTTAATTCGTATTTATATTTTTGTTTGTTTTTGTCTTTTGTCGGGCCAACTGTTAACTGCTATCTGATATCTGTCATCTGACACCTGTTAAGCTACCACGTTCTGTTTTTTAAGCAATATCTGTACCGCCTTCGTAACTATTGGCAAAATGTCATTATAAAAATTGAGCGTTAGTAGATCTTTTGCATTAAACCACCTTGCATCTGTTAGTCCTCCACTGGTTCCAAGTGTAAGCGGTATAAAGTCGGACTTTGCCAGGTAGTAACAAACTTGCTTTCGAATCTTGCCATCTTCTGGATGAGATGCAATGTACTCATTGTTAGCCAACTCTTCCTCTATCTCAATATCTATACCCATCTCCTCCTTAATCTCACGCATGATGCCATCTTTCATATCTTCGTCACCTTCTAATTTACCTTTTGATAGAGTCCAGTGCCCAAAAACATCATGAACTAGAGCGAACTGCATCTCACCATCGTGCATGGCATATACCACAGCACCTCCTAGTTTTTGTATTGGCATTTCTTCATAAGGAACTTCCTTTTTCTCCTTTTTTTGCTTTTTTGTAGAAACCTCCTCCTTTCCTGGCTCGCCCATCTCTTTGTAGACAGCACCGAGTACTCCGTTTACGAACTTGCCGGATGTTTCCCCTCCGAAAGACTTCGCCAGCTCAATAGCCTCGTTGATGGCCACTTTAGCTGGTACCTCCTTCCTATCGCCAAAAATTAGCTCAAAAAGGCCTATTCTGAGCACATTTCGATCAACTATCGCAATCTTGGGTATTGGCCACTCAGGAGCTGCTTTTTCAATGATTAGGTCTATTTCAGGGTTCTTTTTAACCACACCATCTACAATGTTTTTAATAAACGAAAAATCGCCCATACCAGGAGCGAATTCTTCAACATTTCTTTGAACAATTTCACCAACAACAGCAGAGTCTGAAATACCTCGAAAGTCTCTTTCGAAAAGTGATTGTAGTGCTATTGATCGTGAAAGGTGCCTATTTGCCATATCAAAGATATATTTTTGTAACCAACCGAATATACTTTTAGTATATATTAAGTCGTATTGTTTATCAACCGTCTATATCAACCGCTTACTTTGTCTTTGTAGTCTTTTTAGCTTTACTTGTGACTTCTGCTTTGTCAGCTTTAGCTTGAATACCTAGAATATCTTTCCCTTTGTAAAAACCACAATGAGAACATGCGAGGTGTTTCTTCTTCGGCTGACCACATTTTTCACATAGGATAAAGCCTACTCCAGAAAGGGCGTGGTGACTTCTTCGGTTCCGAGTGTGACCTCGGGTATGTCGCATTTGATTTACCATAGATGACTATTATACTGATTTTAAGAAGGTTTGCAACAGGGCCAATGCGCTTGGTATTACGCGCGCATTTCCACGAGTTTTTCAGCGTACTTAGGAGTATTTGCATAAAAAAAGGCTCTCCGGTACTGGACCGGGAGCCTAGGGGTTGATTAGGGCGAAATTCAATCATTATTTGTGAGACTTGGCTCAATGATTGGTTTCTATGTTCTTAGAAAAACTATCAGCTTGCTCGGCCAGGCCTGCGACGAATGTGCCCGCCTGGGTTATCACGTTCGTCCAGGTAGTGAACCACCCTGTCGTGCTCGTTTCTTGGTGTACGCGGCCGCTTGTGGCCGTTTCTTGGATTCCGCTTTAACTGACGTCCTTGTGCCATACGATTTCCTTTTTTTTCGATTTTATGTGTGACCATTGTCGACTCCTGCTACCAAGCAGAAATTTAGATGGATTTACGTATATTACGACAATAACTCTCTCTATGCAAGTCAGATAATCCATGTTGTGATATAAGGCGCCGGTGAGACTCCGTACCGTACCCTTTGTGCTTTTCAAAGCCATATTTTCCGTATTCTGGATTATTCGCACATTTGGCCATATTTAGATCCCTTTTCACCTTTGCATAGATAGAAGCAAATGATATGACCATCTCTTTTTCATCACCTTTTGTAAATGTTTCCTGGTTTTCGAAATCCGCCGGAGCTTTCAGTCCACCGTCGAGTAAAATGCAATATTCAGATTCAGTTGATCCAGTATCTCTCATGTGTTTTTGAAGACCGTCACCGATGCAACTTTTTATACACATACTTATACCTTGGTTATCAATTTGCCTAGCTGTTTTTGATAGGTAAATGAAACTTGCAGAGGAGCCTAGCTCTGCGTCCTTAAAAAATCTTGACCAAGATTCCCTCAGCGCTGATGAAAGTTTTTTTGAATCTTTTTCATACACATATGAGAGTTTATGCTTTTTAAGATTCTCTTTGTTTTTCTTTAAAAATTCTTTATATGAATTTGAGACATTCTTCACAAAGGGCATGAAGCAGATACCTACACCTACTGGACCTGCCAGAGGCCCTCTTCCTACCTCATCTATACCTACGAGCCACTTTGGTTTATGACTTTTCAGTGTGTTTTTTGGTGTACTTTTTCTCGCCCGTATTTGCACAGGTTTTTGCGCAGGTCTTTTCACGATCATTTGTTTAGCCATTAGTGTCATTATTTACCCATTATACAACACACAAACCTTATCCACTTCTTTATGTTTCTTAATAAAAATTTTATAATAGCTTCATGACTTCTAAGGACCCTATCGTTCCCGACAATGAAACAGCAAAAAAGAGATTTGTGCACTTGCACACTCACACTCACTATAGTCTACTCCAAGCACTACCAAAGATCCCGGATTTGATAAAAAAAGCAAAAGAGTCAGGTATGGACGCATTGGCAATCACTGACAATGGAAACATGTATGCAACTATCGAGTTCGTAAAAGAAGTTGATGGGAAAGATATCAAACCAATCATCGGTGTAGACTTTTTCGTGGCAGTCAGAACAAGACATGACAAAGAGCCTCGCATAGACAATCGTAGTAAAAAACTTTTATTGTTGGCAAAAGATTCTGTTGGTTATCAAAGTCTAAAGATGCTTGTGACTCGTTCAAACTTTGAAGGTTTCTATTATCGTCCACGTATTGATAAGGAACTTATAGAAGAGTACAAAGATGGTGTGATTGCTATCATGCCGTCTTTCGGTGGTGAAGTCGCGTCTTTAGCTAGCACAGGTAACATAGATGAAGCCAAGAAAGTATTAGAATATTATAAAGAAGTATATGGTTCATCAAAAGACCCTAAAGAGAGTAACCTATTCATAGAAATCACAAAACATGATGATGTGGAAGATCATAAAGTGACTATGGAACGCATGATAGAGATTGCGAGAGACTGTGATGTACCTATAGTTGCTGCTCATAACATTTTCTATACAAATCCTGACGATAAAAAAGCACGTACGACCCTACTCTCAGTTCAGAAAAGCTTTTCAAGTGGCCCGGTTGAAGATGCTGAGGGAGATTTTTCATTTCAAAGTACAGATCAAATGCTTGAGCATTTCAAAGACTTACCTGAAGCTATAGAAAACACTGGTATCATAGCTGACAGATGCAACCTTGAGATACCACTTGGAAACTGGGTTTTTCCAAAACTAGAAGTAAGTGATCATCATAAAAATTCTGAAAAACCATATGATGAGGAGTTGCGCGAAGTTGTATATAAAGGATTCGCCAGAAGAAAAGTAGAAAAAACTGAAGAAGTTATAAAGAGAGTTGAATACGAATTGGAAGTTATACGAAATAAAGGTTATGCACCTTACTTCTTGGTGGTAGCCGACCTTCTAAGGTATGCAAAAGAAAATGGCATACTCTCAAATATTAGAGGATCTGTATCTGGTTCGATGGTGACTTACCTTTCTGGTATTACAAATATTGACCCTATTGAGTACGAAATACCATTTGAAAGATTCCTAAACCCCGATCGTCCATCAGCTCCCGATATCGATATGGACTATGCCGATAACCGTAGAGATGAGATGGTGGAATACACAAGACAAAAATACGGTAGAGACAAAGTGGCACAGATTGGAACTTTCGGTACGATGGCAGCCCGCGGATCAGTTAGAGATGTGACACGTGCACTTGGCTTTCCTATCTCACTTGGAGATCAAGTCGCCAAACTTATACCTATGGGTAAGCAAGGTTTTCCTATGACTATAGAGTTAGCGCTTGCGACAGTTCCAGAGCTAGCTGACTTGTACAAAGAAAATGCTGATGTAAAGCAAGTGATAGACATGGCAAAAAAGATTGAAGGTTGTGCAAGACATATCTCTATCCACGCAGCAGGTGTAGTTATTTCCCCAACTGATATCACTGACTATACACCTTTGCAATACGACCCTAAAGGTGAGATGAAAATCATTACTCAATACGATATGTACTCTATCGAGGATGCAGGTCTTTTGAAGTTTGACTTCCTCGGCTTGAAAAACCTCTCTATCATCGCCGATGCCATAGAGATTGCCGAGGCTCGTAACAAAGATAAAAACTTGCACATTGATATAGACACGATACCTCTCGATGATGTTAAGACTTTTGAAATGCTTCAGCGTGGTGAGACGGAAGACTTGTTCCAATTAAACGGCGATGGTATGACACGTTTCCTAAAAGAGCTAAAACCCAACTCTATCCACGACATCAATGCGATGGTGGCACTATATCGTCCCGGACCACTTCAGTTCATCCCAGACTATATCGAGAGAAAGCATGATCCGAAAAAGATTCCTGACATGGACCCTGATGTTTATGAAATCTTGAAGAAAACTTTTGGTGTACTAGTGTATCAAGATGACCTTTTGATGATGGCGCACAAGCTAGCTGGATATAGTTGGGGCGAAGTAGATAAGTTCCGTAAAGCTGTAGGAAAGAAGATTCCAGAGGAAATGGCAAAGCAGAGAGAGAAGTTTATCCAGGGCTGTATAGAACACAGTGGTTGGGACAAAAAGCGTGCAGAGGAAGTGTGGGTAAAGATAGAACCATTTGCATCATACGGTTTCAACAAAGCTCACTCTGTATCATACGGACGAGTTGCGTATATCACGGCATATCTAAAAGCCAACTATCCCGCTGAGTATATGAGTGCTGTACTTACTCATGAATCAGGTGACGTTGAAAAGATTGCAGTATCTGTACAGGATTGTAAAAGAATGAAGATAGAGGTATTGCCTCCAAATGTAAATGAGAGTTATGGAAACTTTGGTGTGGTCGAAGATAAGATAATACGTTTTGGACTATACAGTGTGAAAAACTCTGGTGAAGGCATAGCGGATGCGATTATCGCTGAGCGTAAGAAAAATGGAAAATATAAAACTCTTGAAGATTTTCTAAAGAGAGTTAAGGACCGAAACCTCAACAAGAAGTCTATGGAATCTTTGATCAAGGCTGGTGCTTTTGATGAGTTTGGAGACAGAGGAATCCTACTTGCCAACCTCCCTGACCTTCTCGAATACAACAAGGAACTTGCAAAGATGCCAGAAAACCAAGATTCACTCTTTGGCGCATTTGGCATGGATGACTCCGACGGCTTGAGTACAGATGCAAATCATCTAAAACTTCAAGATGCACAGCCCGCCGATCCTACAGAAAAACTTCTTTGGGAAAAAGAGCTTCTCGGTTTGTACATCTCAGGTCACCCTCTCGACAAACATCGCGCAACTTTGGACCAGCGTGAGCACAACATCGCTCGAGTAAAGCGAATGATTATGGAAGACGCTGAAGCCTTTGAGGCAAAGCAACAACGCGATGCTGAAAAAGCAGCTTTCCGACTGGCTCAAATGATACAGTATCGAAAAGAGCGAGGTCTACCTATAGAAGACATGGACATTGATGCAAGTGATGATGGAAAGTTGGCAGCGAGCGCTGGTAACAACGGTGTTGCGGAGGCAAACGGATCGGCGGAAAAAGGTAATGAACCAAAACCAACAAAACCTGCTAAAAAAATGACACGTGAAGAAATACGAAAACAACAAGAAGCATCTCGTCCGAAAGAAAGAGTCTTGGTTATTGCAGGTATCATTGAATCAGTAAAAGAAATCCCTACCAAAAAAGATCCTACTCAAAAAATGATGTTCCTAAACGTCGCCGACTTCACTGGTTCTATAGAAGTAGTGGTCTTTCCAAAATCATATGAACTCCATAAAGCCATGTTAAAACCTGATGCATGTGTAGCCATAAAAGGCAGGACTTCTAGTAGAAATGGTACACCGAGTTTGATGTTGGAGAATATTAAGGTTTTGTAATGAAAACACCCTCCCAAAACCCCAAAAATCTGCTATCATAGACACCATGAATAAAGATAACCAAGAAGCGCAAAGCGCTCAAAACATAGAACATATTCGCCATTCCCTAGCCCACCTATTGGCGACGGCGACCTTGGAAATCTTTCCTGACACTCTTTTGACTATAGGCCCTGCCGTGGACGATGGATTCTACTATGATATGGATTTTCAAAAACCTCTTGTTGAGAGTGACCTAAAAAGTATAGAGGAAAAGATGGGGGATATTTTGAAACAATGGTCTAAACTACCCGATGGAGAAAGAGGTTTCAGACACAAGGAGGTTTCAGTCGATGAGGCTCGAGCACTTTTTGCCAACAACCATTACAAGCTAGAGCTTATAGAAGACATCGCCAAAAAAGGTGAAGCTATCACTTTATATACATGTGGTCACAGTATAGATACTTCTGCGCAACCAACGCATCCTAAAAATCACATTCCCGAATTTACAGACTTATGCCGTGGAGGACATGTTGAAGACTTGTCAGAGATTGATCCAAAATCATTTAAGCTAACTCGTATTGCAGGAGCATACTGGCGAGGTGATGAAAAGAACAAGATGTTAACTAGAGTTTACGGTATTGCTTTTGGAAGTAAAGACGAACTTCAAGCGTATATAACTCAACAAGAAGAAGCTAAAAAGAGAGATCATAGAAAACTCGGACGCGAACTAAAACTTTTCACTATATCTGATCTTGTAGGATCTGGCCTTCCCCTTTTCCAACCAAAAGGTACAGTGCTCAGAAAAGCACTTGAGGATTATCTATGGGAACTACATGAACCTAGAGGCTACAGCAGAGTATGGACACCTCACCTTGCAAAAGCTGACCTATATATGACATCAGGTCACGGTATGCACTATCTTGCGGATATGTTCTCAGTACATGGTGGTACTAGTAAAGAAGACTTCTATGTAAAACCTATGAACTGTCCTCACCACATGCAGTTGTTTGCTGACAATCAGTTTTCATACAGAGATATGCCTGTAAGATACTTCGAACCTGCTACAGTATATAGAGACGAAAAAACGGGACAACTAGGAGGTCTTACTCGTGTGCGTTCAATCACCCAAGACGATGGCCACCTTTTCTGCAGAGTATCTCAACTTCACGAAGAAGCGTCTAGTATAGTTGATATCATTAAAACTTTTTATGGGACTATGGGAATGCTCGATGGTTACAAAGTCCGTCTATCACTACGAGGCGACGACAAAGAAAACTATTTAGGGAGCGATGCGGTTTGGGAAACAGCTGAAAACGCACTGACTGAAGTATGTAAAAGCAAAGACCTTCCTTATTTCGAAGGTAAAGGTGAGGCGGCTTTCTACGGACCAAAGCTAGACTTCATGTTCAAAGATGCTATCGGCCGTGAGCACCAACTGGCAACTGTACAGTGTGATTTCAACTTACCTGAGAGGTTCGATTTGTCATTTGTTAACGAGAAAGGCGAAAAAGAAAGACCTGTCGTTATCCACCGAGCAATATCAGGTTCACTAGAGAGATTCTTAGGAGTAATGATAGAGCACTTTGCAGGAGCATTCCCACTTTGGATGTCACCCGTTCAAACAAAAGTCGTACCTATTGGCGAAAGACAATTTGAGTATGCACAAGAAGTTCAACAGCAACTGCGTGCGAAAGGTATCAGATCAGAAGTAGATCTGTCTGGAGACTCATTAGGTAAAAAAATCCGTAATGCAAAAACTGAAAAAATTCCATATGTACTCGTACTAGGAGACAAAGAGGTTGAAACAAAAACTGTGACTATCGAAAGTAGAACTGGCAATGAAGGTGCTGTTTCTGTTGAAGACTTTTTGGTGAGATTGAAGAGTGAGATTGATGGCAGGGAGTTATAATTAGGAACTAACAATTGAAAATTGTCGATTGACACAAAGTCTGTCCGTGATAAAATACAATCACAATGGACTACAAAATGTAGTCAGTCGAGGAAGCCATCTCTAGTAAATAGAGATGGCTTTCGATCTTTTAGGGCTGCTATTATAAGGTTCTTGATATTTTTAAAGTCTAGGTTTGAAATCCTACTTATATTATTAACTTGCCTAAGAAATCTCTTTGAGCTCATCATCTTAATCTGTGATATCAGAACAGTATAAGGTTTATTATCAATGTGAATCCTGTAATCAAATATTCCGAGATTAGTTTTTGAGGACAAAGGTAAAACCCAAGCCATATTTTTGCTAAACTTCCTAAGGATTAATATCGGCCACTCAAAGTTTTGATTTTTTCCATCTTGTTCATGGCCAACATTCAAACCAATGGAAGACCACCAAATTTCTCTTTCTCTAAAAAAAATCAGGGAGTCATCTCTCTGATTAATTACTGACTTTAAATCACCCCAATCTGAAAAATCCTTCATGTATACAATTTAGCACTTAAACACTTAAGAAATATTAAATTTTTTATAAATTAAACATTGATGTATAGTTACAGGACCAAAGCAATGACACCCTTAAACCTCGACATATCATGGAAAAACCCTCTCTCTGCCGAACTACAAAAGCCCTATTTCATAGATCTTATGAAAGTTGTAGATGACCTGTACGAACAAAACCCAGACAGTGTATTCCCCTCCCACCAAAACCTATTTAAGGCTTTTGAGGAGTGCTCATTTGATAATGTGAAAGTGGTAATACTTGGCCAAGACCCATATCACCGCACTGACAGCAAAGGAGCGCCTCAGGCAACAGGTCTAGCATTTGCTGTGCCCTGCGACCAAAAGCTACCGCCATCTCTTAAGAATATCTTTAAGGAAATTTCATCTGACTTGTGCATAGACACTAGCGACAACACCAAAAACCAGACTAATGGTGACCTAACTCGCTGGGCAAAGCAAGGGGTGCTTTTGCTAAACTCCACACTGGCTGTCGAGCATGCGAAGCCTGGTTCACATTATGGATATGGTTGGGAAACATTTACAGACTCAGTCATAAAAGTACTTTCAGACCAAAGAGAAAACTTAGTCTTTATGCTTTGGGGAAATTATGCAAGGGAAAAGTCACAGCTTATAGACAAAACAAAGCACCTAGTCCTAGAGTCATCTCATCCATCTCCTTTCTCGGCACATAACAAGATAGATGGATTTATCGGATGCAAGCATTTCAGTAAAGCAAATGATTATCTGGTACAGCACGGCAAGCGAATTATAGACTGGCGCTAGAACAAAACACGAATCACTACACGCACAAAAAGACCGCACACAAGGCGCGGTCTTTTGTTTGAAAATTGTAGATATTTTCTCAGCAGATTATTAACCGATAATCCCCTTTTTCAACATGTTTTGTCTTTTGAATTCAGCAATTCTATTGTCGATACTTGGTTTGTTGTATTTGTAGAATGCATAACCAGCGATCGAACTCCACAGTATCATTGCCAATGTTATAACTATCATCTTTGGACCAAAGTCTATACCTGTTGCAGGTACTTGGTTTAGGAATACTCCAGATACAGGTACACCAGTTACAGGTGTTTGATCTCTGATAACTGTTACGTTAGAAGCTACAGTGTTTGCAAAGATGGTTGTAGCACAAGTAGCGCTTACACTTTGACCATTTACAAATGCAGTAACACTCGCTGTCTTGTATCCAGGTATGTTGTAAGATCTAGTTAACTGAGCAGAATTTCCGAAAAGTCCATCAGTTCCTGACCAGTTGTATGAAGTTGCACCCCAGATATTTCCATTTACATACATAGTCCATGTAACGTTTTGGTTTATGAATGCAGTTGCAGGTGTAGCTACACAGTAAGCTCCGATAGGATTTACAGGTGGTACATAAGTGTCTTGTATAAGAACATTACATGATCTAGTGATTGATTGATTACCAGATGTGATAGTTACATAAGCTGTCTTGTATCCAAGTGATGCAAATCTTCCCGTAAATGATTGACCTGATGCACTTATACCATCACTTCCTGACCATACGTATGTGTAGTTTCCAGAACCTCCAGAAGCAGTTGCCATGAAAGTTAGGTTTTGATTAACAAATGCAGTTGAAGGACTAATGATACAGTTACCATTTAGAGTAGGTTCGGAAGGAGTGTTTGTATTTGAACCACCGCCACCTAGTACAACTAGACTGATGTTGTTGTTGTTTACAGGGTTAAATGTGTTTGAGTTGTTGTTTGTTGCACTAGCTGTACTGTTGTTTGTGTTAGTGTTTGTATTTCTGTTGGTATTTGTGTTTGTATTAGTATTTGAAGTATATACATACGAAAGCTGAGGGGCAGGTGTAAATCCAAAACCTCCTCCACCACCTACATTGTTGTAGACATATCTTTGAGCTGGGGCCGCAACGAATCCTCCACCTACACGGTTTTGAACAGGTTGTACGTATCTTTGCGTAGGGGCTGAAAATACAGGGTTTGAATATGTTGTATTCAATCTATATCCTGAAGAAGGACTTGAGTATACAGGGTTAGAGTAAGTTGTATTCAATCTATACCCAGAACCCGTTGTTCCAACACCTGACAAGCCAGAGCTTGTTTTAGATGCAAAAGTAACTCCTGGAAACAGCGTCACAGAAGAGACCAAAATGGCTAGAAATATGAATTTCCCCGCTTTTTGTAGACTTTTTATATTTGTAATTGTTTTCATAATGTCAAAACTATATATTATATTTAAATAAAGTCAAGTAAAAAGGCCGACGTCCTGGGACGCCGACCTTGTTGCTCTTTTTGTTTTTTTCACCTTCGTGCATCGGGAGGTGGTTGGTAGAGCGAACCAACCGTCCTGCCTGCCTGTGGAATCATCTGCGGAGGTCCATTTTGACCCTGAAGGTCACCGGGTGCGTAGATCATGCCAGTGGCATGATCCATGAACCATGGTTTGGAATCGTCCAGTGTCACCTTACTTTCGCGAGGAGCTCCGTGGGTCCTTTGGAACTCACGGAGTTGCTCGTCGTTGAAGTGATGGACGGTGCCGTCGTCCATAGTGACGGTGTGTGTACGCGTAGCATAGCCGAGCAGACGTCTACCGTCTGGCATAGCCTGGCCGACATGATTGTCGGCTGAGCCTTGGACCACTTGTCCATGGCCCCACTGGTGATTTGGAGGTTGACCTCCGTTTTCTACAGTTTGACCATTGAATGCCATGGGCGCTTGACCCATAACCACCCCAGGTTGTTGGACAACTTGGCGCCGCTGTGGAACAGCAATGCAAGAGACGAAGCTGATCATGGTGACCAGTGCCAATACTAACAATTTCACTTTTTTCATGATAATGAACGATTTTAGGGTTTGCTGAATGTACACTTTCGGTGCTTTACCGTGTGTAGTTGACTAGTATAATAGTATATTATGTCATATTTGTCAATAGTAATAATTGACTTTTATTAAAAATAGTGATATTAATATAAGCAGACAGATTCATTCTGAAATACCCTCAACCCAAAAATCCAAGACAAAACGAGATGTCAGAAAACATGAAAAGCGCGTTCCTTACATACATCATGCTAGGTTTTACCAGCTTGATGGCCCAATACAACATCATAGTAGACGCAAGTCTGCAGATGGCCACCCTCTTCCAGGATGGCAAAATAGTTCAAGGTTTTGCCGAAATACCCATTGCCACCGGCATGCTAGGGCACGAGACCCCGGAGGGTACATGGAGTGTGCTGTCAGCTAAAGCCAGCGACCGATCCAACAAATTTGGAGTGAATATGCCTTACTGCTTCAGAACCAACGCGATTGGTGGTGGTATCTGCATGCATGAAGGGCCGGTTTATCCAGGAGCAGCATCACACGGGTGCATTCGTATTCGTCACGACTTCGCCAAAAATCTTTTTGATAAAGTTGGCGATAACTGGAAATCTATGAAGATTGTAGTGGTTGGGTCAATTAAGGATTACATCAAGACAAGACTTGGTGGACTGGTGAGCTTTGACAAAGACGGTAGACCTGTAAAGTTTATCAGGGATTCGTCAGGTAGGCTTCCAGATGAGTTCCTAAAAGCTCTACATGACGGAAGAGTTACGCTCTTCTGCGAGAATAAAAGTGGTACGATTTCATTTGACCAAAATCAATGGTTCATATCGCTTGAATTTTGGCAAGACAAGAGGTTAAAAGGAGTGACTCTATCAGAGCTACAATCAAGATTTGGCCAAAGGGTTAACCTCACTGAGAACCAAATCAAAGAACTTCACAGGAGAGTTGAAAGGTATTAGTTACCAAATCAACCCTCAGAGGCGCCGCCCAAAAGGTGGCGCTTTTTTTAATGCACTGATTTTTATCTCGTACGATTTATATAAAAAACCTATTGATAAATATAAAAAACCGCCCACTCCACGAATGGAGCAGACGGGCTTTGAGGGTATCTAAAGTCCTCACACCTAGAGACAACTACCAGAACCCTGGCTGGCACCCGCCACCAATACCACTACGGTCTGGATTCTGGTTGTAGATGTACTGCAGCTGGCCATAAGGATTCTGTGACCCGATATGCGGTATAGGTCCACCACCGTGTAGATAGATAGGGTGACCAGATCTGGAGAATCCTCCGAATACCTGACCGCCTCCCCATCCACCAAAGCCTTGGTTGAAACCTTGGTTGATCCAAGGGTCAGCACAAGCACCGACAGGTGCAAGGCCTACACCGTCAAAGACAGGAAACCCGTCATCACAGATGACTGCACCTCCTCCGAAGCCATCGTCTAGAACGAGACAACTCGGCAAAGCCAAGCTACACACCAAAGCCATCAAGACAAGCTTGATTGCCTTTAGGAAGCGCACTGACCGCGAGACCAAGGGTAGCCGAGCTCCAGTGACAACACAACTGACTGATTTGTTTTTCATACTGACAACCCGCCTTTCAACCGGGTTCGAGCAAGGTTTTTTAGACCCACTCTTTTGGTTTGGTTTTTGATTTCGATTTGATACCAATGTCTGACATTTTCACGCCAAATAAAGTTGGTATATTTCAAGCGAACACTGCCCCTAAAGAAGAATGCTCGTAACTAACCTGTAAAAATATTGCATTAGTTGAGACTAACTGTCAACCCCAACTTAGCCTGACACCGATTATTTAAAACCGCCCATCACAGCACCCTCCTCTTTCAATATCTCAATCTTCTTTTCCTTTCCCCTATTGTACCCGCCCGCCTTACCATCCGACCTGACAACTCTATGACACGGTACAGCAGTATTGTAGTTTTTGTTTAATATATTTCCCACAGCACGAAAAGCATTTGGACTTCCAGCACGAAGAGCCACCTCTTTATAAGTCAAAGTCTTGCCTTTTGGTATGGACCTGACAGCATCGTATACGCTTTCAGAAAAAGTTTTTATTGTTTGAGACTTCATCGTTATTATTTTTTATAAAATTATCTCATTGTTTCGCGAGGGTTTGGCACAGCCCGCCCTTTTTTCTCTCACATACAGTCATCCTTTTTTTCTTTCGCCTTTTTTCTTTCGCTCATTTACCCCCTAGTCCCAACATAATCCGCCTCCACCACATATCTATCATTCTTTGTTCCAAAACTATCACATGTCGATATGGTTAGCATATTTCTTGTTGTATCAAACTTTATCAAAGCTTCGTTTTTGTCTACCTTATTAACACTTTTTACTTTGTATACAAAAGTAGTACTACCTGATTGCAAAAGTATCTCGTCGCCAGCTCTCACTTTGTGGAGCTCATTGAAAACCCTATATGCTTGGTTTTGCACAACTCTAAAACCAGTACTATGCCCGAAGATAAACATATTACCTTTTCCTATAGACCCTGATCCAGGATATCGCACAGCTCCCTTTTTAAGCTCATTATCAAGTACGGTAATACTAGTTGAGCTAGGATTTTTTACTATAGTGTTTATATCAAGTGAAGGTACTATCAATCTATCTGGCACAATGATTTTTCCGTCACCAATACCTGGGCCACTTGTTCCACCAGAACTATTGGCGTCTGAAGATTGAGCAGATGGATTTGTTGAGTTTAGTATTCCCAAGGCTGAATGACCCGGTCTATCACCCGCCAAAGGCTCCTGTCCTGAAGTAGGATTATTGAAAAGAGTGTCTACGATGCCGCCATCGGAGCTTTGTCTAAGTTCACTCGGCAATAAGCCTGTGACAGCCAATAACAAAGCCGATCCTAAAAATACCATGGCAAAAAAACCGATAAATCGGACCTCATTAGTTGAAAATATATTTTTGAACCATTTTTCCATATTATTTATATGTATTTTATATGAGCTATGTTTATACAAGTATTTTAAACAAGCGTTTATAAGAGTATTATAGCCCAACCTTTACCTGTATTATAGCCCGAATCCCAAAGATTGACAATATATCTATATATGATATAATTTATTTATATGAAAAACTTTATTAAAATCATTATCATAGTAGCAATACTGGTTATACTGGTATTTCTAAGTGTTGGTATAGTGCGTATTGTACCTAGAGTAGTGTCTTCCCTAGCCTCAGCTACGGTGTCACTTGGCTCATTTTTTACTGGTGGTTCAGACAGCAATGCCACTTCAACTTCAAGTAGTGGTAACAGTACTAACAATAATGGTACTCAAACATCTACATCTACAAGTGGAAATGGTTTTGTAGTGATTAATGGAACATCAACAAATTCTAGCAATGAAGATGATAGATCATTGGTCAATATACTTAGACCAAACAATACTTCAGGGCAACCTACTCAAGGTTCAAACAATTCAAACACTTCGAATGTAAAGAACTCTGTAAACAATTCTGCAAACGCAGGTACAGGCAACGTCTCTTATGTTGCAAATACATGTACTAACGGTCGTGTATCTGATCTTGCCGTGAGAGTGCTTTCTCGTGGTGTTATGAACAAGGCTACAGGTCAATACATAGAGACCAACTCATTTACATCAGCTGACACTGTCATCGTAAAGTTTATAGCTGAAAACAGAGGAAGCTGTCCTACGGGCACATGGAGTCTAAGAGTAGACATGCCATCACAAAACACAGCTGATAGAGTTAGAAATATAGTAAACGTAGCTAGTCTTCCTGCTGGTTCTACAGTAACAGGTGAAGTTAACTTCACTACACCTGTAGTTGGAAATTCAAATGTAACTCTAACAGTAACTGATAACTCAGGTAGAGATTCAAATCTTTCAAACAATACAGTACCGACTTCGATTACGACTATTGCTACTAACACAGGTACAAATCCTGGAACACCTATCACAGGTGATGGAAGACCTGACCTGGCAGTGCGAATACTTAGAATGGGTACACTTGGATTCAATAACCAATTCGTCCCTATCGCAAATACTTCATCTAACTTCGGCGGTAACTTCAGAGTTGGTGAAAGAGTTGCAGTACAATTTGAAGTCATTAACCAAGGACAAACACCTACTGGTGCATGGACATGGAGAGCTGACTCTGTAGCATTTCAAAATGGAAGCTATACAAACAATCAGTATGAAAATTCAATCCCTGCAGGAGGCAGACTTGTATACACTATTGGATTTGATAGTCAGACTATAGGTACAAACAATATCTCTGTCACAGCAGATCATTTGAACCAAGTAAATGAGTTCAATGAATCAAACAATATCGCTGGTGTTAGTTTCAATGTTGGATACTAATTTACAGGTAAACATCTTCTCCATAAGTACGGCGCTATAAAAATCCAATATCTTACATAAAAAATAAGTAAACCTCAGTAGAAATACTGGGGGTTTACTTTTTTGTATCTGTATGACAACATTATGTTCAGAAAGCGACTGAAAAGTTGCAATCTCTGAGCATAGCCTTATGGGCCGTATCCTCAGGGGTATAGCTTAAATGGTCAAATGTTCTGTTAAAAGTTCAACAAATTCAACAAAAATCAAACCGAGCGAAAGCTCACGGCCTTTAGAAAGGGGCCTTTAGTATATGAGCAATGACAATGTTACTGGTATTGATTGTACAAATTGTGCTAAGGCCAAGCTAGCCGCTTGGTTTATGCAACAGTGGATAAACGAACATGTAGGTCACTACATCTCGTGTGATCCAATGCAACTTGAAGGCAGGGTTTGGTGGCAACAACTGTCATCGAAGACAGCAATCATTTCGTTTATAATTCTTGTGGCATTTTGTTTAGTGACCGCATTTATTGGACCCGAGGAGACTGAAAAGCTGCGCTTTTTGGTAACTTACGGATTGTTCGTATTGTGCTTGCTAGCAGTGTCATTCATCGGCAACCTTGCCTTCATGACCTCTCAAGAACACATTGCAATGACATTGGCTTGGATGAAACACTTCAAGCACCTGTCTAAGACCAGGGCATACTTGTTCTTGGTCCAACAAATGAAAGTACCGAAAGCGAATAGGCAACCGGGTTTCTGCAGGGAAACTCAGAACAAGTTCGAAGAACGGTTGCGTGCTGAGTTAGCCGATCTTGCAGGCAGATCCAGAAAAGGTAAACCAGGTTCAGCTGGACCATGCCACAAAACAAGCAAAGAGTTCAGGCACAAGCGAGAGGCCGCTGAAGCATTCGGTATTGTGGCGCGCTCTACTGGTACACCCTGAGTAAGTAATGGTACGACATGCCGTGTGGAAAACCCACACGGCATTTTTATGTATTTAAAACTTGTGTATAAATAGTATTTTTAGTGGTGCAACATTATTACACAACTATGCCAGTCTATGGATCAAACTAGAAATCAATATTAGCCATCTTGGCATTTGTTTGGATGAATGTTTTTCTTGAAGGAACGTCATTACCCATCAACACTTCGATGATTTTGTCAGCATCAACCGCATCTTCAACAGTAACCTGCTTCAATACTCTCTGTTTGATGTCCATAGTAGTTTCTCCAAGCTCTTCGGCATTCATTTCTCCAAGACCCTTGTAACGTTGGATATGAATCTTTGATGATTTTACCTTTTCCTTATCACCTTTACCTTTTTTCTTTGCAGAAGTTTCTCCTTCCTCACCCTCTTCTTCTGATTCTTCTTCGTCACCTTCATTTTCACCAGACCCATCCTCCACTTCTTGGACCTCACTGATATCTACTCCCTCCTTTTTCAAGAAAGTATTTTTTTCATCATCGTTGTAGAAATAGTGAACCTCTTTACCTTTCTTAACCTTGTACAAAGGTGGTTGAGCAATATATACAAAACCTCCGTCGATAAGTGGTCTGAAATATCTGTACATCAAAGTAAGGATAAGTGTACGAATGTGTGCACCGTCAACGTCGGCATCGGTTGCTATGATGATCTTGTGGTATCGAAGTCTCGATATATCAAATGTGTCACCAATAGCAGTACCAAGTGCGATGACTAAGTTTCGGATCTGCTCTGAAGCAAGCATCTTGTCGAGTCTGGCTCTCTCGATGTTTAGGATCTTACCTCGCAAAGGCAAGACCGCTTGAGTACGTCTGTCACGTCCCATCTTTGCTGTACCACCCGCTGAGTCTCCCTCCACTATGAAGAGCTCTGACTCCTCTGCTCGTTTACTTTGGCAGTCTGCGAGCTTACCAGGGAGTGTCATGCCTTCTAGTGCACCCTTTCTAAGAACTGAGTCCTTTGCAGCTTTAGCAGCCTTTCTAGCTCTTAGGGCAAGAAGTCCTTTGTTAATGATAGCCTTAGCATCGTCTGGATTCTCCTCCATGAACTCACTAAATGCTTCTGCGAATACAGACGCTGTAGCAGCTTGTGCCTCAGTCGATCCAAGCTTGGCTTTTGTCTGACCTTCGAATTGGATTTCAGGTAGTTTTACAGAAACAACAGCAACCAAGCCTTCCAGTACGTCTTCACCCGCTAGGTTATCTTCTGACTCTTTTATCAGATTATTTTTCTTTGCGTACTGGTTGATAGTACGAGTAAGTGCTGTACGAAAACCTGCTATATGAGTACCCCCCTCTGAGTTGTATGTATTGTTGGCGAATGCAACTATCTTTGTATTGATATCGTCTACATACTGAAGTGCTACCTCTACAAACACACTAGCGTTTCGAGCTTGATTGGCATCAGCAGAACCTTTCTCAAGTACGTACTCTTTGTCTGTATGGAAAATGTTTTTATGGACCGCCTTTTGAGTTCGGTTATAAAAAGCCACAAGCGATCGTAGTCCTCCTTCAAAGAAGAATGTCATAGACGGAACATCAAGACCTGCTTCTTTTACAAAATATGCATCGTCTTCTTTTGGATCCAAAATCTTTTCTATAGCTTTTGCATCATATCCACGTGCATCAACGACGTTTATCTCAACACCTCTCACAAGGTACGCTTGCTGTCGCAGGTGGTTAACAATCTTACTCCAGTCAAAGTTTATACCTTCTTTGAAAATCTCAACGTCTGGCTTAAACATCACAACTGTTCCATGTCTCTTTGATGTACCAATCTTCTTAGTAGGAGCTTTAGGCTTACCTATATTGTACTCTTGCATGTGAAGACCTCCGTCTTGGTGAACTACAACTTTTGTATGCACTGACAAAGCATTTACAACCGATGCACCTACACCGTGAAGACCTCCAGAAACCTTGTATGCATTGTTATCGAACTTACCTCCGGCGTGAAGAACGGTCATGATTGTCTCCAGTGCAGAAACTTTTGTCTTTGGGTGAATACCTACGGGAATACCGTTACCATTGTCAGCAACACGAACATAACCATCCGGCAAAAGCGCTACCTCTATATGACTACATCTACCTGCCATAGCCTCATCTCTGGCATTGTCAAAAATCTCCCAGATCAAGTGGTGAAGACCCTCAGGACCTGTTGTACCAATGTACATACCAGGACGCTTTCGTACGGGTTCTAGGCCCTCTAGGACCGTGATCGACGATGCGTCATATACGTCCTCTTTCTTTGTTTTTTTGGTTTCTTCTTTTGCCATTGATTTGAAAGTTTTCTTGAAAGTGTTGATAATTTATACCGTTATATTATAACAGATTGCGGACATTTGGTGGTTATTGACATGATGGTGGTTTGTTGTACTATGTCGTAGGTTCTCAATAATGTTCCTAAAAATCTAACCCGGGAGGTATTTATGCCGATTAATACGAATTATAGAGTTTATGACAGTTTTTCTCAAGGTGACAGGAGGTTGTTCTCAATGATATTAAGGTTTTGTCTGGAAATACAAAACAATCTGATTGAAAAGTCTAAGTCTGGTAAGGAAATTCCTAGCTGGGAGTGTCACACAATGGCAAGATTGGTCCACCTAGCCTATCCTTCTACAATTGTTACCGATGGAAGAATGGTCGGCTTCAAAAGGATTGAAATGTTTTCAAAGCCTGGCGAACCTGAGGGTGAACTTGTACCGAGTATGTCAGCTGAATTCTCTGTACCAAGAACGACATTGAGAATGTTTACATGTGCTCACTCTTGGTTAAAAACACCGGATGGGAACATTATTGATGTCTATCCATGCGGTATCTATGCAATAGGACCTATAATGGTTACCGCCGACGATACTTACGGACATTTTGGTGCAAACCAGTACCAAGAGCTTGCTGAAGCAAAAGGCCAGTTCGATGAAGAGGGATCCCTTAGCACAGCAAAGAAATTGCTAGAAATTGCAGGGATTACTTATCCAGTCGTCTGATAGCATTCCTAAGTATACAGCCCCGATGAGCAAATCGGCCGCACTCCACCCGGAGTGCGGTTTTTTAATTCAGTATTTTTAAAATTGTTACTGGTATCGGGACTCAAGATGATGCAAAAGACCTTTGGTTCACAGGTCAATACAAAACATACCTCTTTTAGAAAATCATGCTAAAATAACAATTGCTAGATCTTTTCACTAAAACATTCTCAGTAGAATACAAAATAAACATCGAAACAAAAGGAGGACTAAATAATGAAATCAAAAAAGTACCCTTATTTGATCACACAGGCACAACAATGCATTGTATTCATGGCAATCCCGAAAAGCCGTGAAGGTGGCAGTCTAACTGAAATCGATCAAAATAGATTGCAGGCTGTTACCAGAAGGGTTGTTGCAGACATCCTAATTCGGACAGTTTTAGGGACTGACAGCTACGCATTGCGCAAAAATCTGCTCATGAGGCAATCACGGATAGTCGATACCTGCGGCGGACCGGATATCAGCACCACCTGCGGCATCGTTTGCATGGAGGTTGCAAAATCAGAATCCCAAATATTTCAATTTGAACCTTGCGGTGAAGGTCTGAGTGATAACCCTGAACATTTTGCTGCACTTGAAGAGTTTATCAAAGGCTGCTTTTCAACCGGGTCGATTGCTGAAGGGTCACTAGCTATGTTTACATGGATCCCCGTCAAAATGCGAACAGAAGAGCGAGGTACACTGACAGATGGTATCTACAGCTATCCAGTACACAGCTTTCTCAAGGAAGTCTTCCCTGACGCAAGCAAAGGCATGGATTTCATTAAGCTGATGAGGCTCTGTTACGCTGATGACCCGCATGCGATAGTCGTCTACCCAGACACAGAGCGAGTAGCATTGATGACAGAGTTTACCACCGAAAGGCTTTCATACTGATTTCAATCTACCCCTTGCCGGTCACCAATCACACGGTGACCGGCTTTTTATTTTATTTTTATTTTATCTAGAACATGTAGTCCTGCATATAGACGGGTGCATTCTGCGCACATTTATAAGAATAAGACTAGGCCTTAGTCGCCTCAATACACATAAACAATGGGATCTCCTTTCTTGCCAAATCTTCTATCTTTGCCTTTGGGCCACTTTGACTCTTTTTATGTGATGACCATTCTTCAAGCTTTGTTATTGAAAAGCCGTTCTTTGTAAGCCATTTTACAAAAACCTGTAGAGGTCTGTGATATGACACTGTGTATTGTTTTAAGTCTTTCTTGTGAGAAGGCACGCTTGGATTCATATCTATCTTTATCATTCCTTCACTTAGATATCTGTATACTACCCTGCCTTGTTTGCCGATATTTGGATCATCGCCCACTCTTTTGCTTTCATTGAAATACCAATCAGAACTTTGGGGTATGCGAAACGATGGATGGTTTAGAACCAAAACAAGTCTTCCACCTTTAGCTAATACACGTGAAGTTTCTTTAAAAACAATATCAAGCTCTTGGATATTTTGAGCAGCTAGTATGCAAATTGCCACATCCATTGAGCCTGTTGCGATCTTTGATAGATCATGAGCTGGAGAAACTAAAAATCTAGCGTTCTTGTGATTCATCTTTATGGACTGCTCTTTTGCCATAGATACCAACTCAGATGATATATCTAACCCTACCAGACTTTTAACCTCAGGTGCGAATTGCATACTAAAAAAACCTTGTCCACAGGCAATATCTAACAATGACTGATTCTTGTTCAGAGAAAGTATCCTCTTTAGATTCGGAAGGATTACCTTGTTTTGATAAGAGTCCTCATCTTTTAAATACTGATCGTACCAATTCGCTACACCACCCCATGAAGTTTTTGACATTAATTCTTAATTGCTATCTGATAACTGTTATCTGCTACCTGTAACCGTTTTGTTATTTTACTGCGTTGACTGCTTTGTTTGCTACTTTCTTGGCAACCTTAGTAGCCTTTTTTACTGTCTTCTTGGCAACTTTAGAACCTACAGAAAGTTCTTTTTTAATATTTTTCCAGTGACTCTTAAGCTCATTTGCAATAGACTGAACCTCAGTTGTATCAATGTTTTTAACATTTTGATAACGAGTCATAACGGCATCTACAGCTTTGTTGTACAAGTCTTCATTCACCTCCTTTAGAGATTCTACTTTTTGAAGAACCTCGCCCTTAGCTTTTAGGGCCCATCCTTTTACTTGTTTTATCTTCTTTTGAGCTGGTTTGTTGCCGTGTATAAAGTAAGCACCTGCAATAGCTGCAGCGGCAAGTCCCCCTAGTATTGCTAGACCGTGACCAGAACCATTATCTGAAGCTTTTGCTGTCTTGTTTGTTTTTGAATTATTTTTTGGCATATGTTTATTTGTTTATGAGTTTATTATATCACATATAAAAAGCATACACCGCAAACTCCCACTATCAGACCGACACATTAATCCTCCTTCTTTTTCCGAGCCTTCTTGTAAACTGCTTGTCCGAAAAGAAATGCTGATATCCATTTACCAAGACCTGAAACCTTTTGACCTTCCTCCTTTATACGCGTCCTGAGGTTTTCGATATCGTCTGCCACTTTTTCACTTTCTAACTCTATTCTTTTTACAATACGACTCATTGATCTGGCAACTTTAGCTACGTAAAACAAGACTATTGCTAAAATAATAGCCATTACCACAAATCCAATCGATGCAATGAAGAAAAATATGTCTGCTTGTATAATATTTGATGTATTCATTTTATAATTTTAAATGATGTTTATAGATACTAACTATCTGTACTATAGGTTGAATATACGTCTGAAAAAAGATCCTTTACTCTCCGGATGAGCGCCGTGTAAGTTGGGTTCTGGATGACCTTTTTTTGTTATCATAAGTACAAATAAAACCACCATAGCCAAGTAAAGCGCAAGTATCAATGGATCAGCTACCACAAAAGATGTAGGTAAGAAAAATACTAGAAATAGCCAACTAAGATTGCCTGGTAGCTCAAGGTTGTGTAGCCTCCTAGTAATCATTGACATCATCATAAGCGTAACTGGCGCAAGTATAAATGGGATGGTTGTGATAAAGAGCCCTTCTTGGTCTGACTCAATAGCCGTAGTGATTGCTTCCCAAAGATTTGGAGAAAGTACAGATATAGCAACAGCTCCTATGACGAGCGATAGATAGCCGACACTAAAGAAAAACAGAAAACCTAATATGAAGTCCTTTCTGCGAAGTCTACCGGCAAAAAGACCTTCGTGCTTTGCCACATGAGCGATTTTGCTCTTAGATACGCCTTCGATATGCCTAGTATCAACACGCCCTGATTCACTTGGTACACTGGATGCACTAGGTGTACCAGGCATACTTAGCGGTGGCAAGAAATCATTTTGAGCAACTAGGTCTTGATGGATATTTTTGTGCTGTCTCCTAACCTCATTGAATCCGTCCGTAATATCTGCTTCTGAAAAACCAGCTCTTAGAAGCATCTGCTTTATATGCTCAGGAGATGTTGAATGCTCTAACTTTAGTCTTATAAAAGAAACTATTCCTTGTTCAGTCATGTAAAAATTATATCACAGAAAAATTATTCAACTACACTAAACAATACTTAGGATGTGATTAAAGTGCTTTTCTGAAACTGGTTGTATGGAAAGTCTGCTACCTTTTTGACAAACAATCATATCTTTCAACACAGGATCCATTTTTAAATGTTTTAAACTTATCGGCTTGTTAAACTTTTTGACGAACTTAAAATCAACCAGTACCCAAATTGGCACAAAATTATTTCCATCTTTTTCTGCTTGCTTTTTAAGCTTAAGTGACCTGGGATCAAAGTGCTCATCTTTTGCATCAAGAGCACTTGGGTCACCGTACGGTGAAGATGCAACCTTTGCCAAGCCATATATACCGGTGGGGTTATCTATATATTTTGAGTTTGAATGATAAAACAAAGCCAAATCACCAATCTTCATGCTATCCCTCATAAAGTTTCTTGCTTGAAAATTTCTAACACCTGTCCACGGAGAAACACTTTCTCTTTTTAGGTCGTCTATTGAAAAGCAATCTGCCTCTGACTTTATCAGCCAAAATGATTTTGCAGGGGTTTTACTCATCTTTTCTACCATTCTTTATCGTCCTTATTATTTAGTTAATAGGGTAAATTCAGTAACTGAGATGTTTGATCCGCTTACCGCATAGCTTACCGCTGCATTATAAGTAGAACGTCCGTCCGTGTATGTAACCACAGCTCTGTTTGTACCATCGAATCTAATACTTGCTATTGTGAATGGAGAAGCAGATTTTACTGGAGACAAAGAATTAATGTTTTGCTTTATAAATGCATTAAACAACTCTCTTGCTGTAGGCGCTCTTGATGGTTGATTTGTAGTAGTGTCAACCGGTCTGTTCTGAATAGGATTAGCAGTTACAGCACTAGGGAAAGCTGATCTGTTATTTTCATCAACAACAACTTCAGCTTCAGGTATAGTACTCATTGAATAAAAATAATATCCTACTCCAGCTAATGCAAGAATGACGAATATAGAAATAATAGTCCACCATACCTTGGCCATACTGTGAGGAGTGGTACTAACATGGGTATTAGTATGAGTAACTGGAGTGAATGCAGAAACTGAAGGCGTGGAATTTGAAAAAGTAGTACTTGTTACTGAAGGCTGTGGCTTGAGAGCCGAATAGCTAGATGCAGGTTTTGGTGAGTCTTGAACAGGTGTTTGAACTGGTGATTGAACAGATGTAACTGGTATATGTTGAGGTGCAACACGAGAAGAAGATGTATTCATACCGATAAATGCAGGTGTTGTTTCTACAGTCGCTTTGTCATTGTGATCTGCCACAGGCATAGCACCTGGTAAAACCACATCGCTCTTAGTAACTGGTTCGTGAGAAAACCCAGTAGATTGCCCTTGGTTCTGTATAGTATTAATTTGACCCAGACCAGTTGTATTACCAGCTAAATTTCCGTCTTGTTTAGGTATTAAATTATCATTCATGATACGACAATTGTAACATAAACTATAATTTACGTATAACCGCTTTAACTACAGCAGCAATTTTGAGGTCATACTCAGGGTATATATTTTTAAATTTTTTATTTGCCGGTTCAAGGTATATCTGACCTTTTTTATCTCTCCTAAAATACTTCATCGTCCAACCTCCGTCGACTTCTGCGATTACAATATCTCCCACCTTTGCATTTTCAGTTCTCTCAACAAGAACAAGGTCACCTTCAGCTATGTGAGCTTCTATCATTGATTCCCCTTTCACTTCGAGCATATACGTTGAGCCTTTTGTACCTTCCAAAAGGAGCTCGTCTATAGAAGTAGAATCAAGTACATCTTCTTCTGCCACTGTTGGCATACCAGCTTCTACTAGTCCAAGTAAAGGAATCTCATTTGAAAGCTTTTGGGGTGTAAGCTTGCCCCTCGAGTCCTTGTTGAATACACCTTCCTCTACAAGTTTGTTAATGAGTTTATAGACAGCATTTTTGGACTTGAATCCAAGCATATCCATAATCTCATTATACCCAGGCACACGCCTATTGGTCTTATAGAAATTAAGTATTTTTTGTTTGTAATCTTGGTAAGTCATTTTTTGCAGTTATCAGGTGGTGGTTAGCAGATATCAGGTATCAGATGACAGATATCAGGTATCAGGTATCAGGTATCAGATGACAGATATCAGGTATCCATTAAATGCTAATGCTTAGATGCTGGAGTCTATTAAAACATGAATGAGGCGAGTGAGAATGTTCTAGCTAATGAAGCCTCACTTTCAAGTCTTCTCAATTGTAGCATGAGGTTCTTATGCTTTCGAGATTCCTTTTCATATGATTCTCCTTTTATGATTTTAAAATCTATTCTTTTGTTGATTGAGTTAAGCTCTCTTCTTATTGCAAACATAATTGTCATTTTTCTCATGGTATTTATTTTGTTATTTTTTAATGTTCTTTGTCTTTCCTTGTATGTTTATATAATAGGTGAACTATAGTTCACTGTCAAACATTTAGTATAAAAATACTGTGGATAAGTCTTAAACAGATAACAGTTGGTAATTATCAGGTGACAGTTAGCAGTTAGGTGCTTATCAAAAAATCAACAACTCTCTGGTCTACTTGTATATCTCTTCTCGTTATAGGTTTGGTGAGCTGAATCCCCTCGAGACTTCTAACGCGACTTAGCGCCACATAAGCTTGTCCATGTGCAAAAGTCCCCTTTCCAAAATCTATGATTGCATTATCGAACGTTTTACCTTGACTCTTGTGTATAGTAACTGCCCAAGCAAGTTTTACCGGTATTTGTATGTACTTTCCAACAACCTCAGAAGAAACTCTGTTTTGCTTTGAGTCAAATTCATATCTAACTGATTCCCAACTTTCACTTTCAACTTCCTCGGTCTTGCCATTACGAAGTTGTACATTGATGGAAGTTGAGTTTAGCTTTTTTACAATACCAAGATCTCCATTGACCCATCTGCCCATAGGATCATTTCTAAGCATCATGACTTGTGCGCCAACTTTCAGCACCAGAGCTTCAGGCGCTGGTGTAGTTTTTCTATCAAAAGCTCCTTGTACATGACCTTTGTATGTTTTAGCGGCACCATATATTTCAGTTAGCTTTTTGTTATTGATTACCTCAGCTGATGCATTGGTAGAAACTAGATATATGGCATCACTTGGCATTTTTTTCTTTTTATTTAAACTGCTTTTGCCTGCATTTTTTGAATGAGCGCCAGACTTAGTTTTTCCACCAATCCCCTCACTACTATCATTGTCCATATCAATCACTAGCTCATAATCACCTCCGAATTGATAGTCAGACTCTGATTGAAATCCACCTGAATCTGACACGGAGTCTTGATTGAAATTTTGTGAAAAATCTAGACAGCACACTGAATTGATTTTATAAAGATCATTTTCATCCATACGACCTGTACGAATCCTATCAAGGATAGAGACGAACTCAGTATCACTTTGTCTATAAACTTCTGTAAGCTCAGCTATCTGGAAATTGCCCTTGGGATATGACTTTGAATCAAAAAAGTATGGGCTCTGATAATGATCTATGAAGACGTACTGTTCATGTGGAGCAACTACCGGAGGCAACTGAAACATGTCTCCAATAGCCACCATTTGTACACCACCAAAAAACTCACCAGGCTTTGGACCGTTGAGTCTAAGGAATCTCTCAACACAATCAAAAAGATCTGCACGGACCATAGATATTTCATCTATTACAAGTGTGTCTAGCTTTTTGTAAAGCTTAGATAAGGTCTCATCTGAGATAATGCTTATATCTCTATCTATCACACCTATCTTAAACTTAAAGAAGCTGTGTATGGTCTGACCTTTGATATTTAGTGCTGCTATGCCTGTGGGTGCAACTACGGCTATGTTTTTCTTGGTGGTATCTCGAAAATGTTGCAGCAAAGTAGATTTACCAGTACCAGCTCTACCAGTAATGAATATGTTTTGGCTAGAATTTTCAAGCAAATCTAATATATCTTTTGACTCGTCAGATAATTTCATATCTGAATAATACTCCAATCAATCTAACCCTGCATCTTCTTTTTTGTCTTTTGTTGTTGCATTAGTTTAAATGCAGTAGCTATGTCTGAAACAGAGGCTTGTGCATTGGCACTAGATGATACAGTTGACGCATCAGACGCATTTGAGAAAGACACGAGTCTCTGATTTCCAAATGAGTAATATTTATGGAATACAAGTGCACCCAGTAAACTACTTAGCATTAAGCCCGTAAGCAAGATTGCGCTTTTTACGCCAGGAGTTACTCCTGTTGCAGGAACTTGGTTTAGGAATACACCCGAGACCGGCTGTCCAGAAACACCAGAAGTGTACTGGTACGTAGGTTGAACATAAGTATAAGTAGTCGGTTGTGTATATACAGGTTGTGTATATGTTTGTTGGTAGTTGTAGTCGTAAGGATAATAGTATTGATTTGGATTTTGATATTGCCAATTCCAAGTTTGATTTTGCCAAGTATTGTTCCAACTACTATTATTCCAGCCATTATTCCATGTATTGTTCCAATTATTATTCCAGTTGTTATTTGTTCCATAACCAACTTGTACAAATAAACTTGCACAAGAAGTATTATTAAATGATGAGCAAATTGTGTAAGACATTGTACCTAATTGATTACCTGTAACTGTTATCTGGCTACCACTTATATAAGCACTAGCAATACTTGAGTTATTGTTATTTGAAATAAAATATCCTCCGCCAGTACCTGAGATATTTACAGATTGAGTTTGCCCCACATTCAGAGTAAGACTTGTCTGACTTAAGCTTATGGTTTGATTATTCCATGTTCCACCTGTCACATTGACCTGAAGCGTTGCACAAGGAGCCATAGACGCTTGCGAACATATAGTTAGACTTGATGTTCCTTGAGATAGACCTTGAACTTGCACTAGTCCACTTGATGATCCTGCACTTACCACGGTACTGTTTGAGTTTGCTGATACGTAGTAGTTACCTGATCCACCTGACACATTTACAGTAACTGTTTGACCTGAGTTTATATTTATAAATGACTGACTAAGATATATTGGTCCGTAGTAAGGGGTTGACTGTGCACTAGCAAAACCACCTGGCACCAAAAAAGATAGTGCAGATAGGCATACTGAAACTGCGAAAATGGTGCTTTTTATAGCTATTTTTTTAGATATATTTGTCATAATGAGCCTATAGTACGCTTATTATTTATAATTTCAAGTAAAAAACACCGTATTTAATCGGTGCTTTTTACTTAATTTAGACCCAATAAACCATTTACACGGAGATCTGTGGAGGAAATGATTGAGCTTATATCTCAAATACTACTTGCTCTTTTGGATATCTAACTTTTGCATACTTTGCTGATTCATCACTTTCGTCTCTATAACCTAAAGCAATAACTACTTTAGACTTTAGACCCTTACTTTCAAGGCCTAGAATCTCATCGAACTTCTTTGGTTCGATTCCTTCCATCGGACATGCATCTATACCCTCTAGAGCACAGGCTTCAAGCATCATACCTAGTGCAATATAAACTTGTTTTGAAACCCATTCATGTCTTTGTTCTTGTGAAAGGTTTGACATACCACCGTTAATCATTTGAGAGAATCCTGACAAACTTTCTGGAGACACCTGTCTAGTATCTGCAATAGACTTCATATAATCTGCAACAGTTGTCTCGTCAATAACTGACTTTGCTGCCAAAACTATCAAATCAGAAGCGTCAGTTATCTGAGGCTGACCCCATGCAACTTCTTTAAGTTTTTTCCTGATCTCTGGATCAACAACTCTTATAAATCCCCAAGCTTGAAGCCCGTAAGACGAAGGTGAGAGTCTTGCTATTTCCAACACTGAATCTATTTGTTCTTTTGAAAGTTTTTTATTTGGATCAAAAACCTTTGTGGCATATCTCCAATTTAGTGCTTGAATTATTTTATCCATATTTGTATTTTGTAGTTATTATTATTGAACAATTGTTTCTGTAGTAACGTCGACTGTTGCCTCTGTTGTTGTCGCTTCAGTTGTTGCTTCAGTCGTAGTATCAACTATTGCTTCTTCTGATGTTGCATCCATGATAGTTTCTTCTGCGTTAGGAGCACCGGCAGCAGGCATCATCTCATTTTTTGATGAACTCATTACAACCCATACAACCAAAGCAAGTAATACTATTAGTCCGATAATTGCAGGTGTAGAAACTCCTCTTTGTAAATTTTTCATTTATTTATATATTAATTAACAATGCATTGATTATAGACTTTATATTCAGTGATGTAAATTTGATTTTATGTCGTTTTTATAGCACCTTGATGTTTTTACATTAACAATGAGCTATATGTGGCATATAATATAAATATGTTTTAAACAGGTGATGAATTAATTATGAATAATACTTCAATCCAATTCGCAATGAATAAGCCACACATAATCGTATATACAAAAACTGGGTGCCCTTGGGGTACACAAGTATTGGATTTTTTAAAATCCAATAACCTCCCTTTTGAAGAAAGAAACATGAATGATAATGATAGTTACAGAGTAGAAGCAATAGAAAAAACAGGTCAATGGAAATGCCCAACTATAGATATAGATGGACATATGCTGGCTGATTCTGATGCTGACCAACTAAAAGAATATTTGACCAAAATTGAAGCTTTGTAATACAGAATGAAAAATACCTCAGAAAAAAATAAACTAATTGTATATTGGACCAGAAGAGATTTTAGGCTCCATGACAACCCCGCCCTACACGAAGCTGTAAAATTATCACGCGCTGAAAATATACCTTTTCTACCTCTATATATACTTGAGGACTATATGCTTGAGGCAAATCCCCTATTTCAATTCGGGTATCCATCAAGATACTTCATATCGAAAGCCCTGCCTGAGTACTTGCACAAATTTTCTAAAAGCATGGTACTAAGAGGTAAAGCAGCATCATTGCTAAAAAAACTATCTAAATCATTTGATATACAAATTTTTGTAAATGAAGATGTTCATCCAGACTTTTATAAACAAATTGAAAAACTTAAATCTGCCGGTGTCAAAATCAATGTATTGACCGATGCGCTAACAATAGACAGAGATACACTAACGGGTACTGGAAATATGTATTCTGTTTTCACTCCATTTAAGAACAATGTATGGAGTAGCTTTATGAATTCAAAAACTTTTCCAAATGTCCATGGATTGAACGACGTACACAAAGGCGATGAAGAAAAGGTAAAGTTTTGCTCAAATGATTATTTAGAAGATATAAAGAAAGTCGTTAGGAAAAAGTTTGGTGAAAAATCTTACATAGACACCAGTGATGTAAAGTATGAAGATCTTATAAAAATATTCTCAACTGAGCGCATTATCAAGGTCAGTAAGCACAAGATTGATCTTTCTAAGCACACTTCTCTACCGGACCTGAGTATGTGGTATTTTGATGAAGATACTGCTTTAGATATTTTTGATAAATATTTGAAATCTGGAAATATGAGTGAGTACAAGCAAAACAGAGATTCACTTGAAAAAGATGTATCTGAAGAACTTATCAAAGGTATTAAACTATATGGTAAAACATCAAAGATGAGTGTTGCTCTTGCTTGGGGCTTAGTGTCACCTAGAACTCTGGTACAAAAGATTAAAAAATACTTTGACCACGACTTTGCTGATGCCTTGTCTACAGATTCAGATCTCGGTGCAGTTACTTTTTTATCTGAGCTTATATGGAGAGAATTTTATAAATATTTGTACTTCCATAATCCAGAACTATCTGATACCGAATTCCAAGCTAAGTTTAGAGGAAAGATAGACTGGGTGGAAGACAAAGTTGCACTTGAAAGATTTATCGCATGGATAGAGGGTCGTACCGGATACCCGATAGTAGACGCGTCAATGAAGCAACTTGAAAAAACAGGCTGGATGCACAATCGCTCAAGGATGATAGTGGCGAGCATACTCACTAAGAACTTGGGAGTTGACTGGAGATGGGGGCAAGAGTATTTTAGATCTGTACTCATAGACCTTGATGAAGCTTCAAACAATGGTGGCTGGCAATGGGGCGCATCAGTAGGTGCAGATCCTAAGCCTATAAGAATATTTAACCCATCCTTGCAAGCAGACAATTACGATGCATCACATTCATACAGAGATAAGTGGCTGAATGATAGCAGTGGTGATGCAGGTTTTTTCAAACAAGAAACTGTCCCAATAATTGAACATAAGAAAGCCAGAGATGAGGCACTTGAGAGATATAAGCTAGGTGGAACAAAACCAAGAGATTACTAGCTAGTGACGCAAGTGCGCTTAATATTTAAATCTATTGTAGACCACAAGCACTGCTTCCTGCTACATACCCTGTAGTCCAGCAAAGTTGCAAAGAGTATCCACCTGAAGGTCTATTTATATGTAGTAAATCACCCGTTATGTAGAGATTTCTGAACAGTTTTGATCTCATTGTCTTTGTATCTACTTCTTTAAGTGGTACTCCACCATCTGACACGACAGATCTCTCAAAGCCCATTAACCCTTCAACAGTAAATGGCAAAGATTTGATAAGGTGAACAATAGTTTTTCTTTCTTCCTTAGAGATACTGTGAACTTTCTTTTCGCACATCTCTTTTCCAAGTAGTTTCTCTATACCAGGTGACATACCAGCTGGCACCATAAACTCTATGGCATTTTTAAGAAGTTTATTTTTGTAAGTATCAAAAACTTTAAGAACCTCCTTTTCAACTTTTGAAAAATCTGAGTTTGGATATATATCTATTGTACCCGTCACTTCACCAGCATGAAGTAGCGCACTTATTTCATTTGCAGAGTTTAGTATAAGTGGACCTGATAAACCGAAGTGTGTGAAAAGTATTCTTCCTGTTTTTGCAAATGATTTTTTACCATTTAGAAAAAAAGTTATTTTCATAGATATCAATGACACGCCAGAAAGTATTTTTACCCATGACTCTTTGACCTTGATAGGCACAATGTTTGGGCTAGACTTTTCTACTCCATGACCCATCTTTTTTAGCCAGTTGAATCCATCTCCAGTTGAACCAGTTTGAGAGGCTCCTAGTCCTCCGGTTGCAAATATAAACTGATCTGCAGTATACGAATCAGCTTTACATTTTACACTTGTTACTAATCCATCTGAGAATTTTATATCTGTAACGGGTGAATTTGTTCTAACTGTAACTTTTCCATTTCTCGCATACTTGTCCATGATTTTAAAAACATCTAGCGCTTTTTGCGTCTTTGGAAATGCTCTTTTTTGAGCCTCGACTATAAGTGGAAGACCTCTCATTTCAAAGAAGTTGAATGTGTCTTGAACTCCAAACTGTGAAAATGGCGAAAACAGGAAATCCTTTGCCTTTCCGAATTTAGAAAGCAGTGCATGTATGTCAAATTCAGCATTAGTCACATTACACCTTCCGCCACCTGTAATCTTAAGCTTTTCACCCATTTTTGGGTTTTTTTCGAGTATTAGCACTGATTTACCAAGCTCAGCAACGCGCCCTGCCGCCATCATGCCAGATGAGCCGCCGCCCACTACTATAACGTCAAAATGGTTCTTTGAGCGCTCTTTATGTGATTTTGATTCGTATGCCATATATCTGTAGTTAGTAATTAGCAGTTTATACGTAATACGCATTAAATACAAGCCTTTGACAAGTACCCTGCTCTGCCCCCTAGATTTCTACTTTAACGATGGTAGAACCACCGCCACCTCTGTACCCTTAGACACTTCGCTTGTCAGAGATACACTTCCACCATATTGCTCTATGATTTGCTTTGCAATGGGTAGGCCAAGTCCTGTACCTTGTGATCTAGCATGTGAAGCTTTATAAAATCTATCAAATACTTTCGGTAAATCAGCTTTTGCAATACCAACACCTGTATCTTTAACCAAGATCTTAATCTTGTAACCTGTTTGCTGTATAGACACAGAGATGTGACCACTCTCCTGTGTATATGAAATTGCATTCTGAATTATATTCTGCAAAGCTCTCTCGATACTGTTGTAATGCCCTAATACCTTATATGTTTTTTGATTATCTGCTTCAAAAGTAAACCTTTGTGATTTCAATTCTGATAATTTTCGATTTTTATCACAAAGAGCCTGTACCAAATCCTTAACATCAATCACTTCACTATTTTTATTCTCAAATTGATTATAGTCAGAAAAACTATTATCACTTCTAGCAAGTAGTAATAGATCTGAAACAAGAGATGACATTTTATCTATTTCCTCTAGATTACTCTTAAGTGTGTTTCGATATTCCTCCTTTTCACAATCTCCATTTAAAGTACCCGTCAGCGCAACCTCTGTCTCAGTTTTCATGATTGCTAATGGTGTTCTAAGGTCATGCGATACATCAGCAACAAACCTTTTTTGCTCTTCAAGTGCTTTTCTAACAGGTCTCAATGTTCTACCTGCAAGTACCCAACTAAGTGCTATGACCAAAAGAAGTAGAAAAGTGTCTACTGATATAATAAGAGTCTTTATAGCTTTGCTTGCCTCAGCATATTCTCTCTCATGCATTTGATTTATGCGATCAAAGCTTATTTCAAATTTAGAATCTGTAGGAAACTCCTTTCTAAAAACTTCTGTACGACCTATCTGCCTTCGCAATATAGCCTGCATACTCCTATCTACTTCTGTTATCAAATATGTACTAAAAAGACCGATGATAATAACCATAAAAAGAACATAGTAAAAAGTTAGCTTTAAGCGTGCACGAAAAAATACGTCTTTTCTTTTTCTCCAGGCACTTGAAATAGCTTTACCTATTGAGTCTGTAACCGATGCCATGTACTGTTTCAATGATAGCTTCATTTTTCTTTTGTATTTTCTTTCTTAGGTTCTTTATATGTGCATCTACAACATTACTTGAGGATTCTGCAGAGAAGTCCCAAACATGTTGCATTATCTGATCTCTTGTTAAAACCTGGTTGGGGTTTCTCAAACAATACTCTAGTATAGCAAATTCTTTAGAGGTTAAATCTACTCTCTTTTTATCTTTTGTCACAAGGTGTTTAACAGTATCGAGTACAATATCACCTACTTTTAATTCAGTAATAATTGACTGGTTCGGTCTTCGAAGAAGTGCGGATACACGTGCGACCAATTCATCAAATGCAAATGGTTTTACAAGATAATCATCTGCTCCGGCGTCTAACCCTTGCACTCTATCTTCTATGGCATCTTTTGCTGTTAGCATAAGTATTGGCAAAGAAACATTCATCTTACGAAGTGTCTGACAAATGATCATACCGTCGAGGTTTGGTAACATACGATCAAGTATAAGTAGATCATACTGATGATGGTCGTGCTCGAGTCGTCTCATAGCTTGCCCTCCATCATATATAACATCAACAGCATAGCCCTTTTGCTCAAGGCCTTTTTTGATAGAGTCTGCTAGTTTTTGTTGATCTTCTACTATAAGTATTCTCATGCCTATATGATGAATTTAAATTATGAATTTTTAGTGATGATAAAAGTAGTTAGCAGTTGTTAGTTAACAGATAACAGGTGGCGAGTAGCGAGTAGCGGTTATATTTTCTTGAAGATCATCGTACCATAATCCTTGTATAGATTTAGCTTTAATTCGTCACCTGCTATGACATAAGAACTCGTTAGTGATAGCTGTCTAGAGTAGTCTGCTTCTTTTGATCCTTCACAATACATCATTGTTTGGACAAAAGGTCCAAAACTCAAAACCTCACCATCCAATACATAGTTTCCACCAAGTGAATTACAATCAGTTGTACTTTGTACGCTTTTATCTGATTTTAATGTAAGTACAAATTTGTTTCCGGCAGGTGCTTGAACAGCGGCTCCGGTTGAAAGAGTGGTCTTTACCCATGACCATTTTGTGCCAACTAGAGCGTAGTTATTTTGTATAGGGTTTAGATTAGAGTTGTTCGCATTAACAAGACATGCATTCAGTGTAGAAGTTTGTGTCCAACCACAAGAACCATTAGCCTGCCTTTCGCAAACTGCAGATCTGTAACATGCATACTCTTCTCTGTACTCACAAGTAGACATAATATCTTTTTGATCACTACATATATGACCACTACATCCTCCTACAAAACATCCACCCGATACCTGGGAATTTGTTCCTGAGTTCGTATCAGGATTTGTAGAAGTGCCGTCAAGATTAGTAGATCCATTTGTACTAGTCCCAAACCCTCCATCTGTAGGATTAGTGGAACTAGAAACATTTATACTATCAATAACGCTGATCTGCTTAAATCGATTGACTGAGAAATCTAAAGTCCAAATGACTATTGCAAGTAATACAAGTACACCTAGAGTCTTAAGTAGAAAAGTTGTTTTCATTATATTAAGTATTATTAAATATTATTGACCTTCTGTAACGTTACTTCTAGTAAATGATATCTTTCCTACCTCAGGTATTTTAAGAGTAAGTGTATTTAGACCAACATCGTATGATGATACTTTTTTAAAATCATTTACAAAAGCAACCTCTTTTGAACCTTGGCAGAATTTTTTAGTTGAAGAAATATCTGAAACTGAAATCTGTCCAGCTGATGCAAACTCTGCATTTTCAGTTGAAGTAGCATTTGAAGTAGAAGGAGTAATACTATATTTAGCAGAAACATCATTACAATCAGTCTTAAGTGTTGCTGACATAGAAGTATTTAGAGATAGAACAAAATCACCTGCTTTAGCTGGTACAGATGGCGCCCAGCCACTTTTATCATATGTAGTTTTTGTCCAAATCCATTCTCCGCTTATAGACATTAGACCTCTTTGCATTATGACTTCCTCAGGAGAAAGCGTATTAACACTTGAGCCATTAACATCAGCCCCTATTTGAGTTATGCGTCCAGGGGCTTTACTTGTAGCCGAATTTATAATAATCAAAATAACTGCAACAGTGATAATGCCGATAAAAATATAAAATTTATTATCTGACAACTTTTTAAAAATGGTTTTCATGGGGTAGATTATATCTCAAAAAATGGCTAATAACAAGCAGATTTATGGCATATGAGATATTCATTTATTATTCATCTTGAAAATTGATAATTATCTTGCTGTCGAATTCAGACACAGCATTATCCAAATTACTAAGCACAATTATATTTAATTAAATAAATAAAATGACAAAAAAAGCTAAAAGAAGAGATATCATAATAGCAGTTATTGGTGTATTAGGATTAATGCTAACTACAACCAACTTTGCTTCCGCGCAATCTATAGGTACAAGTAGCGTCATCAGGAATTCACCATCTCAAAAGAGTTCACAGAGGATGGCAAATCATAAGAAGCCGGCCAGATCTACCAGCTTTAGGAAAGAAAGAAGTGAAAGTAGAAATCACAAAAACAGAGAAGCCTGGATCAACAGTAGATAGCTACACGAGGTTCTACATCACCCTCCAATCCGCTCACAGAAGTAATTATTAATTCTTATCAGAATGACTATTTGAGTAAATCTTCCTCAAATTGCTTTATACCCTTAAGACTCGCGTCGTAGTTCTTAGACACATCAGGGAAATCTAGATTCTTGATTTTATTGAAAACGACAAATGCCAATTTTTTGGTCTTTTCGTATTCTTGAGGGTCTATATTCAGCGTCAGCTCAATAGTTTCATTGGCTTTGTTAAATTTTACAGGCTCAACAAAATCCAATGTACCACTATTTACCTTTGCATATCCATAATCCTTTGAATTTTCAACTAAAATCTTGTAGAACATGAGTTGTCTAGAATACTCATATGCCTTTATCTTTTCATATTCTGCTTTACCGGACCAATCTTTGAATGCTTTACCTGTCTTATAATCATAAACTCTAAATTCTGAACCAGAGACCTTTTGAATTTTATCTATCTTACCTGTGAGATGTGCATCAAAGACTTCGACACCATCATTTAGTGAATTACTTTTACTAGATGTTGCATCTTGCAACGACGAAGCTTTTAGACCGAAATCGGAAGCAGGTACAATGACTCCTTGATTTTTGAAGTTTACCTCAAGCAAATCAGTACTTGATAAATCATTTATCTTTTTATCATAGTATATTGATAATGATTCTGTACCCTTTTGGATATATGTCTCAAAATCACTCTTAGTCATTCTCTCATTCATGAGAAATGTTTTAAACCATGACAAAAACTCTTCTTTAATTGGTAGTGAACCTGCAGACTTCAAGTGTATACCCGCCTTCTCCATTGTACTGTGAACAGCTGTACCGTAAGAACCAGATGGACTTTTAGCTTGAGGAAATCTCAGTAGGTTTTGCTCCAAGAAAAGTTGTGGCCCACCCTTTACTACATTGAGGTAGTTATTTAGATGTGTCACCGAAAGCTGATAGTTGTCCAATACTGATTTCAATAGCATTGATTCTTGATCCAAAAATGGCGGTGTGTGGTATAGAAGCCACGAAGCAGTGAGAAGCTCATGAGTTTCTGGTGTATAGCTTTTGTTGAAGATTTCTTCATCTCCTGATTCTGGAGCGTAAAGCTTTTGAAGAAGCGCATTTTCCATATCTTGATCAGAAGTCAAAAAACGCAAAGTTGAAGACTCTTTTCCGTCATCCTTAACTTTGTATGAAGTTATATACAAATGACTCTTTGCTCGAGTAAGTGCCACATAGAAAAGTCGGAGTTTATCATCATCTGAATCACCTGCTGGCTCGACTGGTAGGTTTATAGGCAGTGAAATGGTTTTACCCTTGGTCTTACCTGCCCAAACATCGTCCGTAGCAGAAAGTACAAAAACAGTATCAAATTCCAATCCTTTTGACTTATGAGCTGAAAGAAGGTTTACCGCATCTCTAGCATTCACAAAAGGACTTTGGTCATTGAGCGATATATTGTTATTTTTATGTATATCAACGAACTCAACCAAATCATTGACGTTTAGATTTTCATTGGCACCAGCTTTACCCTTATATTCTCGAAGCGCTTGCACAAACACCCTAAGGCTAGACAAAAAAGATATATACTCGGCTCTTGCATGCTCAAACTTTTCTTTACTGAAATAGTATTGTTTAAATGGGCTGACAAATGCACTTTCAGATTGGCTACCGATAACATTCACCGCATCATCAATATCTGATAAATCATCATCTTCATTTTCTTTTAATATGCTTACGTGAGCACCGATAACCCAATCAAGTATTTTTTCCAAAGGCTCTGAGTTTGATTTTTCACCCATCTCTATCAGAAAATGTGCAATATTTTTGACTTTGACATCAGACGAATTGACCATAGTTTCAAGCCAACTAACCCTATCCTCATAAGACTTCTTTGATATTGACCATATCGCCATACGCGGTAATTCCCAAAACGGAAATGCTAGTATCTCTGGTAGATATTCGTCTGCCTCAGCCATATCTTTTCTACCAATAGAATTCAAAAACCTTGCCATCAATATCAACTGCATTATGTGGGGTTGATTGAAAACATTTTGCTCACGCTCGTACTTGATAGGAACACCTGCACCTTGCATGTATGGCACCAAAGACTCTAGCTGTTTGTGCCTTTTAGATATAACTGCAATGTCCGATGGCTTTGTACCCTCTTCTATCAACCTCTTTATACGTCTTGATACGTAGTGGAGCTCGTGCAAACTAGTATCAAAAACTTTATGAACTATTGAACCTTTCTTTATCTCTGGATTTGAAGAGACTAAAGTCTTTTCTAGTTGTGGCAACAGGTTTTCAAGTCTATGCTCTCCTTTCCTAATTATATGTGTGGCAATATCTAGAATATCCTGAGTTGAACGATAGTTGGACGTCATGTTTACCACTGCCACATCAGTAAATGCAGTCTTGAAGTTTAGAATATTTGAAAGCTCTGCACCTTGGAACTTGTACACAGCCTGATCATCATCCCCTACCACCATGATATTCGGACGACCTTCGTAAACAGGAGCATCAGCAATCATTTTGATAATACGCATTTGCGCATTGTTTGTATCTTGGAACTCATCCACAAGTAGATATTGGAATTGCTCTTGTAGCTCATTTCTCAGACGTGGATTGGTGTCTATGGCATTTATCAAATCAAGAATCATATCGTCAAAATCAAACAAAGCTCTTTGATGCATCAACTCTCTGTATTGTTTGTAAATCTTTGCAACACTTTCCAGTTTTTCTAGATCAAAATAATCGCTAAAGACTTTGTTTCCTGAATCATCTTTTTTAAACCAATTTGATTTCCATTTTGAAACTGCTTCATTTTTCCCTGTCTCTTCTACTTGTATCAATGCTTCTTCTAGTGATATAGAGACCGCATGAAAAACAGATGGAAAACCTGTTTTGGTGTATATAGGTTGATTACTCTCGGCTTCTTGTTTCCTGAGTTCTAGTATAGCTGATTTCAACTCTTCGATAACAGCTTTTGAAACTGTCTTTTCAATGGTCGGAGCGAGAATATCATTTACAATCTGTATGTTTTTTTTGTTCTCTTCTAGTATAGTTTGAAACTCATCGGGAGTAATGCCTGAACGCTTCAAGTTGCTAATAGCTGACCTGGTACTATCCAAGTGCACATACCCTTGATCTGGATGAATACTTTTGAGCGCATCATCATATGCCAGAGAGTCAAAAATCTCCTCCAGTATCGATATCTGCGTGATTGGATCTATAGGAGTAAAGATGGCACCCTTGTAGAAAAACTCTGGATATCTCTGTATACAGTCCGTAGCAAAGCTGTGAAATGTATGTATAGAAACTTTATAAGCCTCTTGCCCAATGAGCTTTGAAAGCCTGTCACGCATGTTTACAGCTGCAGAATCAGTAAAGGTCAGACAAAGTATATTCGATGGTAAAACCTGAGTCTCCTTGAGAATCTTTGCCACACGAAGACTGAGTATTTCCGTCTTTCCAGACCCAGGACCAGCAACAACAAGTAGTGGACCCTCTATAGTATCCACCGCCTGCTTCTGTGCCGTATTGAGCTTCTTGTATCTTTCCTCAAATTTCATATCGTTTGAGGTCATTGTAGCATGTTTGAGAGGATTTTTTGAGTTGGGCTTTGAGGCTTACTGTCCCTTTTTACTTGTTAACTACCCCTCTTGTTATCTGTCCAAAGTACCCTGCAGCAGGATTGATCTTGTTAGCCTGTTGATATCTGATGAGTGCACGTCTTGTAGCAGGACCGAAAAGTGTAGTTTCGTTGCCTGGTGAGCCTGCTCCAGTTGAGGAAACTGTGAATCCATTTTGGTTTAGGAATCTTTGTAGGTTACGTACATCTTCTCCTCTAGAGTTTAGTTGTAGGTTTCTTGTGAATGATTGAGGTTGAGTGGCTGTTGTTGTAGTTGCTTGAGCCACCGGTGTAGTTACTGGCGCAGTCGTAGTGCCTTGTTGTAACAGACTACCAAATATCTTTTGTATTTCAGACATAGAGAGTGGCGCTGATGAGACAGCTGTTCTTTGACCCGCTGTGTTAGTGCTTATAGTGGTTGGGGTTGGTGGGACAGAATAACTCATACCACCAGTGCCTGTTAGTCCGGATATTTTCCAGAAAGACTCGTCATCTATTGTAACAATCTCTACATTTTCATCTGATTCAGTATAAATTGTTGCTCCGGCACAACTTGGAGAAATGTCTTCAAGCGAATCAGCTCCTGGGCAAATAAGTACACTGGTTTTAGTCTCGTCATATGGTACATACAGAGTAAAGGTACTAGAAGCACCTTCAGCTGAAGTGACATTGTGAGCAAATGATTTATGCAAATCCAAATCAGTATCCGCTGTAACAACACTAAAATCTAAGTCATCTGTAAAAGTTACCTCAACATCTGCAATAGGTGTATCAGTCTTTTTTATAAATACAGTTGTTGATTCACCGTTTAACACACCATCATCTTCTGATTCATTGGAAACGCTCTCTAGCGTATCTTGTATTTTGGCAACCAGTGCAGGGGGTAGATTTACTATATGATAATATGTTTGTGGAATAATTTTAGTAATAAATATGTCATTACTACCAGCTGAAGTTTTATTGTCGGTACCACCATCTGTATTAAAGTTAAAATTTACGCTAAACCCACCT
This sequence comes from bacterium, assembly GCA_027490575.1. GTDB lineage: Bacteria > Patescibacteriota > Minisyncoccia > Phycocordibacterales > CAIZLB01 > VEQN01. The sequence continues at coordinate 89,804 of JAIXXV010000032.1, forward strand.
GAGACATAGATATTATTTACACTATCTGCAGCTACTCCATAGGCAATATCATCACCTGTGCCACCGACCTTTCTAGACCAACCGTATGAGCCATCACTATTTAACCTTGACATGTAAATATCAGTCAGACCAGCAGAGGTTTTACTATCAGTTCCGCCATCTGTATTGAAGTTTACAGTACCACTGAAACTTCCAACATTATATATATTGCCGAGACTATCAGAGGTTATGCCAAATCCAATATCCGCTCCACTACCACCAAACTTTTTTGTCCATCCATATGACCCATCACTATTTAGCTTAGTTATAAATACATCACTTCCGCCTGCAGAGGTTTTGCTATCAGCACCACCATCGGTGTTGAAGTTAACTGTACCATTGAAAAATCCTGTTATGTATACATTGTTTGTGCCATCAGTAACAATACCACGTGCCATATCACTACCTGTGCCACCTATCTTCTTAGCCCACCCAAATGATCCATTGCTGTTAATTTTGATTATAGCTATATCATCACTACCTAGTGATGTAAGATTATTAGTTCCACCATCAGTATTAAAGTTAACAGTACCTGTGAATCTACCTGCCACATAAATATTATTTAAACCATCTGTAGTAACACTGAATGCGGTATCTGCAGTATTTGCTCCAATTCTCTCTGTCCATCCATATGATCCATTGCTATTTATCTTTGTTATAAATATATCATCCTGTAGCCCTCCTGCAGTCAAGTTATCAGTTCCGCCATCTGTGTTGAAATTTGATGTACCTGTAAAACTACCCACCATATATACATTGTTTAAGCCGTCTGTAGTAACACTGTATGCAACCTCAAGACCTGTACCACCGACTGTTTTTGTCCAACCATATGAGCCATCACTATTGAGTTTTAGTATAAATCCGTCATTACTACCAGCTGAAGTTTTATTGTCGGTACCACCATCCGTATTGAAGTTGACAGTGCCCCCGAAAGTTCCAACAACATATATATTATCTAATCCATCAACAGTAATACCATAAGCCACATCGAGTCCAGTACCTCCAGCAGTCTTGGTCCACGCATAAGAACCATCACTATTTAGTTTAGTGACAAATATATCATTACTACCGGCTGATGTTCTACTATCAGTACCTCCGTCAGTGTGAAAATTGACAGTACCACTGAAGATTCCTGCCATATATACATTGTTGGAACTATCTACTGCAACACTATACGACAAGTCACTTGCGGTACCACCCGATCTCCTAGTGAAATTGTAGGCTTGAACCACACGCTCTGCCTGCACCGCCTTACTGTTGATGAACAATGGTGAGGCAAGTAATGGTATTAGTAGTAAACTAACTACAATCTTATTTAGATTTTTATCTATGTTTATAAAATTCTTCATATTTAACATATTTTATATTAACACTTTTAGATGATTTTTGAAATCCAAAAAAGTTGCAAAATTGCATTGCGCTCAAAAACTAAAACTAGTAATTCTTTAATCTATTCACCTTATCGTGCTGTCTGATTTTCTCATGAGCCTTAGCTTCGATTTGTCTAATACGCTCTCTAGTAACGCCGAACATTTTACCCACTTCTTCTAGTGTGTGTTGGATACCATCGTTTAGCCCGTGTCTTAGAGCAAGAATTTCTCTCTCCTTTTCAGAAAGGTCACCAAGTATCTCTTTGACTTGATCAGCGAGTATTCTTCTAGAAGATTCTTGATCTGGAGAAAGTATTTTATCATCTGCGATAAAGTCACCGAAAGCTGAACTCTTGTCTTCGTCGTCATTGACAGGAGTATCTAGTGACACTGTGTTTTGATCTATCTTTTCGATAGTGTAAATCTTTTCTACATCTATACCCATCTCTACAGCAATCTCTTCTGGAAGTGGTTCACGTCCAAGGTCTTGGAAAAGTCTTCTGACAACTTGTTTGTATTTAGCGATAGTCTCAACCATGTGCACTGGTACGCGGATAGTTCTTGATTGATCAGCAAGCGCTCTTGTTATAGACTGTCTGATCCACCAAGTTGCATAAGTTGAAAACTTGAAACCTTTAGAGTAGTCGAATTTTTCTACAGCTTTAAACAGACCAAGGTTACCTTCTTGGATAAGGTCTAGAAGTGTCAGGTCAGGGCTTCTGTTAGCATATTTTTTAGCGATTGAAACTACAAGTCTCAAGTTTGCTTTTGCCAAAAGGTTCTTGGCCTCCATATCCCCAGCCTGTATTCTTTTGGCTAGCTCTTTTTCATCGTGAGCATTGATCAAAGGATATTGACCGATCTCTTTTAGGTACATCTGTATAGAGTCATAAGAAGAGTCACTCTTGTTCATTGCATACTTCTTAAGCATGTCTTCTTCCTCTTGCTTGAAGTTAAGCATTCCTCCTCCTTCAAGTATATCTACTCCAGCAGATGAGAATTTTTCATATAGAAAATCTAAAAAGTCGATGTCGATTTCTATGTCTGGAAACTCTTTTAGAATCTCGTCATAAGTAACGAAACCTCTATCTTTACCTTTTTGTACCAAAACATTTGCCTTTGCCTCGTATGCCAGTTCTGTCTTTGACTTCTTTACAGGGACTATAATCTCTTCTGTTTTCTTTGAATCAGCGCCTTTTGCACTTTTATCAGCAGGACCACCTTTCCCTTTTGTACTTTTCAAATCTTTTGTAGATGAAATCTTTTTAGAGATGCTTTTATCAGAACCCTTTGCTGTGCTTTTACCAGCGCCTTTTGCAACTGATTTGGTAGACTTTGAAACAGAGTTAACTTTTCCACTTTTTTTAGTTGGAGATTTTGAAGTCTTTGCAGATTTAGTTACTGACTTTGTAGTTTTAGCAGATTTTACTTTTGAAACTGGCTTAGAAGTAACTTTAGTATTTTTTAATTTTTTAGACATTTTTGGCATATGTTTTTAGTAAATTTATAATTGAAAATTGATAATTTTGTCGGCGACGCTTTATTAATTCTTAATTTCAACTCGACCCCGATCTCTTCGCCCCAAGCTCTGATAACTTGGTAGAAAGTTCCTGACAAGTCTTTAGTAGATTTTCAGCTTTAATCTTATCATGATTTTTCTCAGCGAGGTGCAATTCTGACATCGCTTTTGAAAGTTTGTATTTGAGGAATCTTTCTTCTACAAGATCAATCATGATATCTATTTCTTGCTGAAGCTTGCCACTTCCACTAAACAAAACTTCCGCTTCAAATATCAGCCCTTCATCTACAGTTTCTATAAGCTTACTAAGTTCAACAAACTCTTCAGGTGTTAGTATTTTTTCTATCTTTGCCAGAGTATGTGAAGCCTTTTCTTCATCATTTTTTGATCTAAGCCATTGTACCAAACCAGTAAATCTTCTGAGGTTCACATCGTTTTTTGATATAACACCATGTTCATCATGGCCGATATGGTTTCCGCCCGCTTGCTGATTTGCATTTGGTACAAACTCTTGTTTATCACCTCTACGACTTTGATTTGCTGACATTTGTGTTGAATTTTTCTTGATGAGATTTTCAGTTTCTTCTTGCAAGTCTTTTTCGGCTATAGAGGTCTTCAAACTTATCTTTGATATATACTCTGAACGTAGTATAGGACTTTCTATATATAACAGACATTGAAGCAATTCTGAGCGTATTTTTTTTGATAGAGCCGAATGATCTCCAGCAGACTCTTGTACGAGCACATCTGTAAAATACTCTATGATATTTTTAGAATGCTTCAATGAATTTTTGAATATTTCTTTATCTTTCAAAAGTACATCTGCTGGATCTTCACCCTTTGGCAGTTCCGCTACTTTGACTACCATGCCGAAACTCAATGCCTCCGTCCACGCACGTAGTGTCGCTTTTACCCCTGCTTTATCGCCGTCATACACCAGCATCAAGTTGTCAGTCATTTTACTTAGCTTGTCTAAATGCTTTGTAGTGAGAGATGTTCCAGAAGTAGCAACTGTATTTGTGAAGCCGTTTTGGTGACACATTAACAAGTCCATTTGACCCTCTACAAGTATCACATATTTCCACTGCCTAATACCTTCCTTTGCTTTGTGATATCCGTATAAAGTTTCTGACTTGTTGAAGAGTTTGGTATCCGGACTGTTTAGATATTTTGGACCATCTGTATCTGGTACTCCAAATATTCTGCCAGAGTATCCAATTACCCTAGACGATGGATCAAAGAGCGGAAACATTACTCTCGCTCTAAAACGATCATAAGGTCTTCTGACTTTACCAGCCATCCCTCCTTGAGCTACACCAGCGCTTGTATCGGTACCAGACCCAGCACCTGCACTACTTGAGTCAGGCCACTTTATCAGACCAACAGCTTCTATGTCTTCATCAGCTATTTTTTTAGACTTAAGATTATCATAGCAAGTTCTCCAGTCATTGAGAGCATAGCCAATCTTCCAATCTTGGATAGTAGCATCAGTAAGACCTCTCTTTTTTAGATACTGCAAAGCATCAACATTGTCTTCCAAGTTTTGTTGATAAAACTTTGTTGATTGTTCGAGTACAGCCCTAAGTCTGTCCATCTCACCTTTAGACTCATCTTTGTACTGAGTCAGCTCTACGCCTGCCTTTTCTGCAAGCAGCTTTAGAGCTCCAACAAAATCTACTTTTTCGAATTCTTGAACGAAAGTGAATATGTCGCCTTTGGCACCGCAACCAAAACAATAGTAAGTGTTTCGGTCTGTTGAAACATAAAATGATGGAGTCTTTTCATTGTGAAAAGGACAGCAAGCTTTAAAGTTTGCTCCCGACTTTTCAATCTTTATATAAGACCCTACCACCTCTGCTATCCCCAGCCGATCTTTTATTTGTTCTGCTGCTGATGACATTATGAATTTTTAAGTTAATCCTATTGGTTGTCTCCTCTCTCCAAGATTTCTGCTTTGAAATCTTCTATCATTTTGTGCTTAGCACTTCCCTTGAATCCAGTACCAGCAGGTATTAGTCTACCGATGATAACGTTTTCCATGATACCGTAAAGTGGATCTTTGTTAGCTTTCAATGAAGCAGATATCAACATACGGTTTGTGTGTTGGAATGATGCCGCTGACAAGAAGCTTCTTCTGTTTAGTGACGCCTCGGCAATACCCATGATTACAGATTTTGCTTTAGCTTCAAGTCCACCTTTCTTTACAGTTTCTCTGTTTATAGAATCGAATTCAAATTTCTCAACATTGTCACCTACTGCGAATGGAGTATCTCCAGCTTCAGTAACTTTAACTCTACCGAACATTTCTCTAACAACTACTTCAAGGTGCTTTCTTGAAACATTTTCTCCTTGTAGTTCGTAGATTTTCTTTGCTTCTGAAATGATATACTCTTGAGCTTTTTCTCTTCCAGCTAGTTCAAACAACTCTTCTAGATCAGCTGAACCATCTGTTAGGAAGTCTCCCTTAGAGACATGTTGACCAACCTTAACTACAGGAACACGGGCGTAGTGGAATACGTATTCAACTTCACTACCTTTCTTAGATTTTGTAGGAACATCAGGAAGAAGTTTAATAACTCTTTCTTTGTTTACTTCTTTAACTTCAGTAATAACACCATCATGAGTTGCTATAACAGCTGGACTCTTAGGAGTTCTGTTGTCGAAGATTTCTTCTACACGAGGAAGACCTTGTGTGATGTCTCCACCAACTGTCGCTACACCTCCGGCGTGGAACGTTCTCATCGTCAACTGTGTACCAGGCTCTCCGATAGCTTGCGCTGCGATAGTTCCTACAGCTTCACCCACTTCTACAAGTTTGTTTCTACCTAGGTCATATCCATAACATTGACCACAAATACCTTGTTCTGTTTTACAAACAAGTGGTGATCGTACAAACACTTCTTGTATACCAGCATTCTCCATAACACTAGCATCATCTTTAGAAACTAGTTGACCTCTCTTGAATAGCACCGCGCCGTCCTTAGCAACCACGTCTTTAGATAGAACTCTACCTGTAACACTCTTCACGAGTGAAGTTGTGATACCTGAAGCTCCTACTCTGTGAACCGCTACACCTTCTTTAGTTCCACAATCATCTTCAGTAACCATTACACTTTGTGCAACCACGAACAGTCTTCTTGTTAGATAACCAGCTCTAGCAGTGTTAAGCGCCGTGTCCGTCATACCTTTTCTGGCACCGTGAGTAGAAATGAAGTACTCAATAGGTGTAAATCCTTCTTTGAAAGATGAAATGATAGGAAGTTCGATAGTCTCACCTTGAGCGTTTGCAATCAAACCTTTCATACCAACCATCTGAGTAAGGTTACCAAGTGAACCTCTGGCACCTGATTTCACCATGTCGTATACAGGACTATTTTTATCAAGGTCTACATCGATAAGTTTTTCAATCTCAGACTTAGCTTCTTGCCAGATCTCTACATTCTTTCTAGTCTTTTCTATTTCTGACAATAGACCGTCATTGTACTCTTCCATAACTGCTTCTGATTTCTTTGAAGCCTTGTCAATGATAACAGGCTTACCTGTTGGCACCTTAACATCATCAATACTCCAAGTTGAACCTGACATCGTAACGTATTTGAATCCAAACTCTTTGATAGCATCGATAAGAGTGTGAACATTTTCACTACCTCTATGTGTGATGATATCGTCCATGATAGTGTTCATAACACTGTTTGTGATTTCTTTGTTTATGAATGCGTAGTCAGCCGGTAGCAAGTTGTTGAATAGAATTCTACCTACAGTTGTATCGATAACAGCACCATCAAACTCTTTATACTTCTCAGCGATCTCACCAGTCTTTGGAGTTCTTACTTTGATAGCTGCTCTGTATGATACAGCACCGAAAGCTTGAGCAGTAACGGCATCTTCAGGATCAGCGAAAATCATTCCTTCACCTTTCTCGCCTGTAACAGTCTTTGTCATCCAGTATGAACCAAGAACGATATCAAGCATTTTCTTTGTAACAGTTGGATCTCCAGAACCAGGTTTCAAAATGTTCTTTGAAGACTCCATGATCATTTCAGCTTCTTTTTGAGCTTCCTCTGAAAGTGGAACGTGTACGGCCATTGTGTCACCGTCGAAGTCCGCGTTGAAAGGAGAACATACAAGTGGGTGAACCTGGATAGCATTACCTTCTATAAGGATAGGCATAAAAGCTTGTACTGAAAGTCTGTGTAGAGTAGGTGCACGGTTTAGTAGAACTCTCTTGTTTTGGATAACTTGTTCTAGTATTGCCCATACCTCTGGAATACCATCATCGATAAGTCTTGAAGCTCCTCTGATGTTGAAAGCCATCTCTCTCTTTAGAAGTTCTGAGATAACGAATGGTCTGAAAAGCTCAAGTGCCATGTGCTTTGGAAGTCCACATTGGTTAAGCTTTAGGTTTGGACCTACAACGATAACAGAACGTCCAGAGTAGTCTACGCGCTTACCAAGTAGGTTTTGTCTGAACAATCCTCTTTTACCTTTTAGGTTATCTGCTAGAGATTTCAAAGGTCTCTTTTGAGAAGGGTTTATACCAGCGTAAACTGCATTACCACTTCTGATAGAGTTGTCCATCAAAGCATCTACCGCTTCTTGTAGGATTCTTTTTTCATTTCTAAGGATAACATCAGGTGCATGTATATCTTGTAGCTTAGCAAGACGATTGTTTCTGTTTATAACTCTTCTGTAAAGGTCGTTTACATCTGAAGTCGCATGTCGTCCTCCTTCAAGTGCAACCATCGGTCGAAGTGCTGCAGGGATCACAGGTAGCGCTGTGATAAACATCCACTCAGGTCTTACACCAGCTCCACTGATTGATTTAACAATACTGATTCTTCTTATAAGCTTTTCTCTATCTATAGAAGTAGCCTTTTGAACTCTTTCTTCTAGTTCAGCCAAAAGTTTTTTAGTATCTAGTTTTTTGAATACATTGAAGATTGCCTCGGCTCCGATACCAGCTGTAAAACAAATACCGTATTTTAGTGAGAATTTGTGATATTGAACTTCATCAAGAACTTTACCAACTTCTATACTTTCGATTTCTCTTTTAGCATTCATCAAAAGGTCAGTTATCGCCTCTTTTGATTTTTCATCTTGAAGAGTCTTAACTTTACTCTTGTACTCTGAATCAAGCTCCTTTAGAAGCTTCTCTTTTTCTTCTTTGTTGACTGAGTTGATTAGGTAACCAGCAAAGTAAACAACTTTCTCTACATCTGACCCACTCATACCCATAACCATTGCAATTCTTGATGGCAATGTTTTTAGGAACCAGACATGACTCACAGGAACAGCTAGTTCTATGTGACCCATTCTCTCTCTTCTGACGATAGATCTTGTTAGTTCAACTCCACATTTTTCACAAACGATTCCTTTGTATCGGATACCTTTGTATTTTCCACAGTAACATTCGAAGTCTTTTTCAGGACCAAATATTTTCTCATCGAAAAGACCGTTTTTCTCACTTCTTTGAGTACGGTAGTTCATTGTCTCAGGCTTTGTGACAACTCCATATGACCATTCTCGGATACGTTCAGGTGATGCAAGCTTCAATACAACAGAGTTGAAGTCGTCGATTGAATGATGCTTGTTATTGTTTGGGATATGATTGTTTGTATTCATATATTTTTGTTTAGTTTGAATAATTTAGGTTAAGTTTATATTTTCTTAATCTTTTATTCAGCTTCTAATGTATCCGATAATGCTTCAATGACTCGACCTGATTCATCTTCACTTCTAAGCTCAACATCAATACCAAGACCTCTCAAGTTTGAAAGTAGTACATTGAATGATGCAGGAGCATTTGGCTCAAGTAGTTTTTGGCCTTTGACGATAGCGTCGAAAGCTTGAGATCTACCTTGGATGTCATCTGACTTGATAGTCAACATCTCTCTAAGTGTGTGAGCAGCTCCATAACCAGCGAGTGCCCAAACTTCCATTTCTCCAAATCTTTGACCTCCTCCTTGAGCTTTACCTCCAAGTGGTTGTTGTGTGATAAGAGAGTAAGGACCGATAGAACGCATGTGGATCTTGTCATCAACCATGTGGTGAAGTTTCAAGATATACATGTAACCAACAGCAACATCTTGTGCAAATGCTTCTCCAGTTCTTCCATCGAATAGTTTCATTTTTCCATTTTCATTGAATCCAGCAGTAACAAGCTCTTTCTTTACTTCTTCTACAGTAGCGCCCACAAACGGAGGAACGATAGCTTGGTAGTTTAGAGCATTAGCTGCAAGACCGAGGTGAAGTTCTAGTATTTGTCCTAGGTTCATACGAGAAGGTACACCTAGTGGTGTAAGGATAACGTCTACAGGAGTACCGTCAGCCATGAATGGCATGTCTTCTACAGGGAGTATTCTTGAGATAACACCTTTGTTTCCGTGTCGTCCTGCAAGCTTATCTCCAACTGAGATATTTCTAAGTACTGCAACTTCAACGTGTATTCTCTTGATGATACCTGAGTCTAGTTTGTCTCCTCTTTCTCTTGAGAAGATCTTCACACTTATAACTCTACCCTTCTTACCATTTTCAAGTCTCTTTGAAGTATCTTTAACATCTCTAGATTTTTCACCGAAGATAGATCTAAGTAGTCGCTCTTCGGGAGTAAGTTGAGTTTCAGTTTTTGGAGTGATTTTACCAACGATGATGTCGCCAGGTCTAACCTCAGCACCAACTCTGATAATACCGTCAACGTCTAGATTCTTAAGTCTGTTTTCTCCTACGTTAGGTATGTCGTGAGTAGTAACTTCGGGACCAAGCTTTGTATCTCTAACATTTATGATGAATTCTTCAATGTGAACTGTTGTGAACTTTGAGTCCTTAACAAGTCTCTCTGAAAGAATAATCGCATCTTCATAGTTTGCACCTGACCATGCCATGAATGCCACTAGGCAGTTTTGTCCAAGTGCCATTTGTCCATCTACTGATGTGGATGTGTCAGCAAGAACATCACCTCTTTTAACTTTTTGGTTAAGAGAAACTGAAGGTCTTTGGTGTGCAGCCGTGAATTGGTTTGTTCTGTTGTAGATAGTGAGTTTGTACTCATGATCTTTTTTACCACTCAAGATAATCTTGTTGGCATCAACGTATGTAATAACACCGTCTTCTGGAGCTAGGATAACTCTACCAGTGTCTTGTGCAGCCTTCTCTTCGATACCAGTTGCAACTAGTGGAGCTTCTGGAACGATACAAGGAGTAGCTTGTTTTTGCATGTTCGATCCCATCAATGCTCTGTTTGCGTCATCGTGGTTTAGGAAAGGAATCATCGATGTAGAGATTGAGAATGCTTGCTCTGGAGCAACGTCAATATAATCAACTTCTTCTCTCTTGATGATAACAGGTTCGCCATTTAGTCTAACCTCGACAGTGTCTTCTTCTATAAGACCTTTTTCATTGTAGTGAGTAGCGGCGTGAGCAATCTTGAAACCTTCTTCTTCTAATGCGTTTAGGTAAACAATCTCTTTTGTGATTTTACCGTCTTTTACTTTTGCATAAGGAGTTTCGATCATTCCAAAGTGATTCACTCTTGCAAATGTTGCAAGTTGAAGTACAAGACCAATGTTTTGACCTTCAGGTGTATGGATAGGACAAAGTCTACCGTAGTGAGAAGGGTGAACGTCACGAACCTCTACTCCAGCTCTTTCTCTTGTAAGACCACCCTGACCTAGTGCTGATATTCTTCTTAGGTGCTCTATCTCAGCAAGAATGTTTTCTTGTGACATGAATTGTGACAATTGGTTCGTAGTAAAGAATTCTTTGATACGAGCTTGTAGAGGTCTAGGAGAGATAAACTGTACAGGTAGGTTTGCATCAGTGTCGATAGTAGACATTCTGTTTTGAATGTTTCTTCGAATCTGTGTCATACCAACTCTTAGTTTTTGCTGTAGCAATTCACCAACAAATCTAACTCTTCTTGATCCAAGGTGATCAATATCGTCTTTTACGGCCATAGGGTTGTGGTTCAACTCTATAAGCATACAGATAGTTTGAACAAGGTCATCTACTGTCAAAGTCATTTGGGCCAATGACTTCTCATCCATAGGCTTGCTGAATCTCTGGTTGAATCTAAATCTACCAACCTTTGATAGGTCATATCTTTCAGCACTCATCATAGTTTGGAAGAACTCACGAGCGTTGTCAGCTGTAGCTAGGTCACCATCTCTAAGTTTTTTGTGTATCTCTATATATGCATCGTCAGATGTCTTTGCATGGTCTTTAAGTAGAGTCGCGTCGATGTATTGCTTAGCGTATTGACTATCTTTGAAAAGGGCCTTTATATCAGAGTCAGTCTCAACACCAAATGCTCTTAGTAGAGAAGATACTGGGAATTTTCTCTTTCTGTCTATACGTACATATATAGCACCGTCAGCATCACTTTCAATCTCAATCCAAGCTCCTCTTGCAGGAATAATCTTGGCACCAAAATAGTTTTTACCCTTAACTTCTGTTGAAGTGAAGAAAGCACCGTATGATCTAATGATTTGAGGTACGATAAGTCTCTCAATACCATTGATGATGAAAGTTCCATGATCTGTCATCATTGGGAAGTCAGCCATAAAAATCTCTTGCTCTTTAGTAGAGCCGAGTATCTTGTTTTTTAGCTTAACCATCACTTTCAAACCACCCTCGAAGTTCAACTTGTTTTCTTTTGCATGAAATTCGTCGTACTTAGGCTTTACGATTTCAAAACCTGTAAAGTCTAGTTCGAACTTTTTATCAGAATAATCTTTGATACCCACAAATTCATCAAAGACTTCCTTTATACCTTTTTCTAATAACCATTTGTAGGACTCTAACTGTCCTTCAACTAAATTTGGAAGCGGCGAAAGCGGCTCCTTAAAACGTGAGAAATATTTTTTCTGGCGCATATGGATGGCGTCTAGTTAATTGGAATATTATAAAATCTACTATTATTTTCCCGGTAATAGTGAGGAGTTTTTTCTACTTATGTAAATACTGCATAAATAGCACAAAAAACTCACGGGCGAGTTTTTTGTAGTTTTTATGTGTACTTAGAAAAATAGATCCGCGAGAGAGCTGGCCCGTATAACTCAATCGTCTAACGCAGACTTATATAGTATTCGATTTATCCACAGGTGTCAACCAAAAACCGTTGACATTCTGTGGGTATCTTAGGGGTACGCTAAGCCTTTTTCTGTGTTATAGACACTTTTCCACTTGACCAAGGGTGGTTTTAGGGGTTTGAGGTGGTTTTGCTCACTTTTACACTCTTTAACGGGTTCTAAATCTCACCGCCCGCCCTCCACTCGTCTATCTTCTTGTGATCTCCTGACAGCAAAACTTCTGGTACCCTGTACTTCTTTCCTTTATAAGTATAAACCTCAGGTCTTGTGTAAACATCATGTGAGGCACTGCGTGACTCTTCTCTACTTTCAAATTTGCCTAAAACTCCTGGTATTTGGCGAGATATCACATCTATCATTAACATGGCAGGTAACTCTCCACCCGTAGTCACAAAAGGACCGACTGTTATATCCACCGTCTTAAATACTTTTTTAACTCTTGCATCCACACCTTCGTATCTACCACATATGATAATTAAATCTGAGAATTTTTTGGTATAGTCCGTTGCCAACTCATTTGTAAACTGAGTGCCAGAAGGACTCAAGAAAACAACTAGGGATTTTTTGTATGACTTTCTTTTCTCTGCAGTTGTTTGTGCCTTTGCAATAGCTTTTACTATAGGGTCAGCCATGATTACCATGCCAGGTCCGCCACCATAAGGTCGATCGTCCACTCGCAAGTATGGCTTTTCATTTTTAGCTTGAGACTTGGTTGGTTTAACATAGTCACGAGGATTGTATTTGTAGACCTTTATGAGCTTATCATTTTGAGCGCGCGCAATGATCGACTCGTTTAGATACGAGTCCAATGATTCAGGAAAAAGTGTGATTATATGGAAATTCATTAACAAAAACAATACCACTGTTTAAGTGGTATGTCCAATTGCGACTGGCAATTACTTTTACCCCCAACTTTTGTCTGATTTCTCTTGTCTCTTGTCCCCAACTGTCCTTGCTATCTATTATCTACTAACTGCCTAGACCCCTAGCTCTGCTATAGCATCATCAACACTCTTCAACGCACTAGATGTTGCAGGATCCTTAATACCTCCCACTGGCTCTTTGATTTGGATACTGATGTTTGCTTGATGTTTTTTACCAAATGCTTTCATGAGAGTTCGGATAGCTTGAGCAGTGTGACCATTTCTACCGATAATCTTACCCATATCAGCTGGGTCTACCATTAGTTCTATAAAGACTCCCATATCATCAACTCTCCTACTTGTCTTAACCGCATCTGTGTTTTCAACTAGCGATTTTACAATGTACTCTAGAAACTGAATATCTTTTTCTTCCATATATTTTCTGAATGTTATTTGATACTTTTAATGTGCAACTAAATTATAACATACAAACATAAAGTCAATAGTATTTTATACACGTTTATCTGGTGCCGAGGGCCGGGCTCGAACCGGCGACCCCTTCCTCTTCAGGGAAATGCTCTACCAACTGAGCTACCTCGGCATATTCATTTTGAGTTAAACCTTGCTCTACCAACTGAGACTGTTGATCTCGGTCGGCATATTGTCAGAAATTTATTTCGACATAAAACTTTGCTCTACCAACTGAGACTTTTAACCTTAGTCGGCATATTTCGCTATTTGTCAGACCTACTAAATAGACTTAATCAAATTAAAAAGATCTGAGCCACTACCACCTGTAACGCCTCCATAGACACTTATGATAGTGTCAATAAATGGTTGGACATAGTAGAAAGCTCCTATTGTTAGACCGATGATTACAAACCATTTTACAGCACTTACCACCATGACAAACTTTGTACGGTTGTAAAGACTTTTGGTCATTCTAGAATTTTCTTCTAGCATGGTTGTAAGCTCGTCTACTTTTTCATGTAGGTCGAGTATGTCATTTTCTAACCTTTCTAAAGTGCTTTTCTCTGGGTCCATGCCAAGAAGATTAGCATATTATCGTATTTATTTCAATTACACACCTATGTGCGACAAGGTCGCTGGCCATATAACTAATCTTCCATTATCTGGGCTTTTCTATCCTCGATATCGTATATATAGAATGTTTGTAGACCAATCGTTGAAAATACACCTTCTATAATATCGATTTTTCTAGACACGCAATCACTGAAATAAATACTTACCGCATATGTACCTGGCCTTACGGCATCTGGATCAGCTCTTAGATAATTTAACCTATGAAGGCTGTCTTTATTTTGGAAATCTGATAGCAAGACAAAAACTTCCTCTATAAAGTCACCACTTACATTGTCTATATCAACAAGTTTAAACACCACCTCTTGATATGGCTTCATCGGATTACAATTAAAACCAGGAATCATTACAGGGTAATAATTTATCGGCACCCCTATCCTATTTGAAATGCCTTGAACAGTGTCATTTATTTTAGATTTATTCCTATAAATCATTAGCTCACCTGTACTGTATAGATACACAAAATCATCATTTAATTTTGTTTTACTAAATACATAAAGTTCATCACTGGCAGAAACATTTAAATATTTATATGCATAGTAATCTATCTTACTACCAAATAGAATCATCATGCTTGATACAAAAATAATAACAATTAAAACCTTACTTTTAATATCTTGCACCTTGAACATCATCGACGTCAAAATAATTGTTAATCCACTTGATCCAATGAATCCTCGAAGAAACATGTAACCGTCTCCTAAATATGAAAAATTATTAGTTATCAACTTAACAATAATCAATATGATTGTGACCAATGCATATGCCCAAAACAACTTATAACTAGATGGCTTTTGCCAATTATTGATTAAATATATACCAATCAACGATGGTAATACCTCATGATTTAGCAGACCACCATCAATAGCATTTTTTAGTATAGAAAATGAAAAAATTGAATAGCAAATGAGAAAGAGGTACTTTTGTCTATTGCCTTGTCCTGCATTTAACAGATTACCAGAAACATTAAGCCAGTTAGCGACAAAAATTATAAAAGTGATCAAAAATAAAATCAGAATTGCTAAGTAGACATAATTGTTAATAATCCCCTGGTATGCAAAACCAATATCCATCCCGTCATTTGCTGTACTAATTCCAAATGAGTTTAATACATATGAAATAGATCCTTTTCCAATATGGTTGTGAAATATTCCACTGGATGAAATCTCGCCGTTATGGAAAATAACACCCAGACTTGATAATGGGGCTCCCATATTTGAACTTAACTTAAACTGAGAAAGCAATGTTACCGAAAAAAGTAGAAAAATAGATACGATTAATAGTCTGAATGTATTCTGGCTTGAAAATTTTATAAAATTGGAAAGTCTTGACCTAATATACTCTAAGGACAATATCCATATGAATAATAGATAAATAATAAATAAGGCTACTCTAACAGAACTTCTCCCTCCTGCGAAGATGTCTACTATGAATTTTATTATGTCATTTATGATTTCCATTTTGATAATTACATTGAACTCGATTCAATACTGGTTGTAAAATAGGATGCATTACCATTGCCTTCTAAGTTTTCTGCATAAATTGCATAATCAAAATTAGTCATATTACACCCGCAAATAGCTTCAAGACCTCTAGGTGATATATAGTGAAATCTATACATGATGCTATCTGAAGAGCAATTCTGTCCACAGGGATCTTTTGGTAGTGTAGGCATAAATTCTCTCAATTCATTTCGCAAAGCATTCCAATTTTCAACTCTAAGACTATTTCCACCGTCTTTATCAAATTCTCTAGCGCTACAGTCATAGTCCCCATATCCACCAGCTTGACACTCATCTGCTTTACCCATCAGGGGTGCATACCCGTATTTTGTAATATACAACTCAATTGCATTTCTCATTTGTTGAATACTGCTATATCTAGCAGAATCTCTTGCCCTCACCCTTGCAGTATTTATACTTGCAAAGACAATACTACTCATCAAGCTAATGATAGACATGACGACCATAAGCTCTACTAGAGTAAATCCTCTTTTGTTTTTTAAACCTCGGCTATTCATCTTATATGTTTAGTAGAAATATGATTATTGAAATAGCGAATATTATGATTGAAATAGCAATGAGAGTTCTTTTTATCGATTCATCATTTTTAAACATCCCTGTTTTAGAAAGTAGACTAAATAATGGACCTTGCTTGTTCTCATTGACGGTATTAAATCTTCTGTTTCCAAAACTCCCTTGATTGTCAGATTCAAATTCAATATTACTCATATTTCAATTATACACTGGTTTAAATAAATTTATAATCGCATGAGCACTAACTTCTAAGGGCTCTTTGATATCTGTTAACTGTTACCTGCTAACTGCTTGATGACCATCTAGAAACAATCCCACATGGTAGTAGTCGGGACTCGAAACCTGTTTTTAATTCCTCAGAGATGACTAGCTCACCAAACTCTACATCACCACCAAACCTACTTTCTAGTGACAGCATATTGTTGGCATAAGTTACAGCCGAGTAGCCAGCAGAATACCCATTTAAAATAACAAAAAGTGGTTTATCAGAAAGCAATCTGGTAACCTCATCAAAAAACTCTATGAAATTCTCTTCTATCCTCCATATCTCCCCTTTTGCACCTCTACCAAATGCAGGTGGGTCCATGATGATGGCATCATACTTGTTACCTCGTCTGACTTCTCTTTTTACAAAAGCAAATGCATCGTCTAGAATCCATCTGACTGGTTTATCTGAAAGACCTGAAAGCTCTGCATTTTCTTTTGCCCATGCTATAGATGACTTTGAAGCGTCGACATGCGTGACTTCCGCGCCCGCCTGAAGTGCCGATATAGTAGCGCCGCCTGTATAACCAAAGAGGTTTAATACTTTTATCTTGGCTTTATCACCAGAAGTCATCCTGCTTGCTATTTTTTCTCTGGCCCATTGCCAGTTTGATATCTGCTCCTGGAAAAGTCCTGTATGTTTAAATGGTGTTGGTTTAACTTTGAGATGTAGTCCGTCATACTTAATACCCCACCCGTCTTCTATACCACCTCTGGTATATACCCAGTTTCCTCTATCAGTATCCTTTGCAGATCTGACATATGAAGCATCCGCTGAACCCCAAGCTGATTCAGGTAGTCTCTTCTTCCATAGAGCCTGAGGATCAGGACGAGATAGCACCACATCACCATATCGCTCAAGCTTCATACCATCACCACTGTCTAAAAGCGCATAGTCAGATTGATTCTGTGCGATATATAGATTGAAGTTTTGTGTAGTGTTTATATCTGTCATAATGATTGTCTTTATGTCTGCCGTGATGTTCGTTTTTTATTTGTGATGATGACCGGTGCCAATGATTAAATATTACATCATTAGACAGTAAAATACCTAATCAAAGACAAAACAGCTAAGTGTGCCGGATAGAACCAATAGAATATCCATCGGTATTTTTTACTAGGAATCGCGTCATCTTTATAAAGCGCAATGATAAGTATTGCCAGTAGTGAAAACACTTGCAATACAAAGAAGTTTGGCATGGCGTAATAATAAATAGTAGAAACCAATATGGCCAAGCTACCAAATATCATATTTTTTCTAAATATATAATATGAAACTATCAACATCACTCCGTATAATCCATAGTCATAGTTTACAAAATGAGAAAGAACGATGATGCCTAAGGTAGCAAGGACGCTTATGTAAATGTTTTTAACTCTTGTATAGAGATGAAGTATCAAGCCCCCCAGTGTTAAAGTAAAAAATATATTTAGCGGAAAACCCTCAATACCTAGCATTCTTGTAAAAATGTAAAATGGTATTTGTGATATGAGTGCAAAGATAGCGAGCCTTCCGATATACTTCCTAAAGTTTGTAGTGTGTATTACCCCGTTGGCAATCAAAAATGCAAATATAGGAAATGCCAATCTACCAATAATTCGAAACTCTGCTGACTGAGGAAAAAATAGCATACCTACATGGTCAATGACCATCGATATGACCGCTATGATTTTTAAGGTGGTGGAGTTCATGTCTAAATGTTGTGAAGACTAGTGTGAACCGGCTCGGTCTAGAAAAAACTAGTACAATGTCCCGCAGGGTTTTTTGAGAGTTTAACCATATCAAATTATGTCCGTTTGGCCTATTTAGCTATTTCAATATAACTACATCTTCAACTAAATATGAAGTTTTTGCTCTCCAAGGTCGGACACCGATGCGCTGAGAGTACTTTATCTCAACGAGATTTCCTGCTTTTGAGGCTTCAGATAGTTTTAACACTAAATTATCTCTGTTGTCATTTTCAGAATCAATTGAAAAATCCCATCTTTCAACATAAGCACCACTTTGCGTCACACCCAAACTACCCTCATTTGTTTTCCAAATGAGACCCTTTTCGCTCATTTTAACTACTTGTCCAATACGAGTACCTTCACTATACACATGATTGAAACCAATAAGACCAATGGGGTAACTAATTGTACCGATAATAAGTGGTATACCGAAGACTAAAAGAAAAGTCGTGATTAAGGTCACACGACTTTTTCGCGACGCCTTCTTTTTTCTTTCTTCTTTTTGATCGAGCTCAGTCATGTATAAATATTATCTTAGATTCTAATTTTTTGAAAGACAGCAACCACCTTGGTTTGTCTCAGTAAAGGTGCCCTCGGCAGGAATCTCGCCTTACAGGCGCAGTACAGGTTTCCTATTTTGTAAAACCTATATTACTTAGATTATACCACGATGCAAAATAGGTTTTACAAAATATAGGAGAACCTTTTCGATTCCTGCACGCAAGTACGCAGGTACTTGCTCTCGGACCATTCACATAAAAACAAAAACACCTAAAGGTGCTTTTGTTTTTATGAGTGCCCTCGGCAGGAATCGAACCTACATCTACCCCTTAGGACGGGACTGTTCTATCCATTGAACTACGGGGGCGTGGGTCATTTATATCATATTTATGATGCAACTGAAAACCGCCCGGATGTACAAAGAGAACGCAAAGCACAAAAGTGGCTCCCGGTAAAAAAATAACCGACATGGTGCCGGTTATTTTTAGTATAGACTAGTACTCTAGCCAAAGGAGTTTGGATTACGACTGAGCCTTTAGAGATCTTTCTATATCAACAACTTCAATATCAAAAATCAAAGTAGCATTTGGTGGTATAACATATCCACCTTTACCATCTGGAACACCTGTTTCACCGTAAGCTTTGTCTGAAGGAATAGTAAGAGTTTTTTTCTCACCAATCTTTAGACCCACAACACCTTCATCCCAACCCTTGATAACCATACCTACACCTACCTTGAAACCGAAAGGTTGTCCTCTATCAACTGAGCTATCAAACTTTGTACCATCTTCGAGCTTTCCAGTGTAGTGAACGATAGCTGTATCACCTGCTTGTATTGATAAATTGCTTATATTTTGAGAATCATTCATGTATGTATTTGCTATGTAAGTAATACCGCCTCCTACAAGTAGTGCGACTACTATGATAAGTGCAGTGAATTTATTTTTAGGTTGTTCTGGATTCATTTTGTAATTTTATCTAATAATTTGATAAGAAATATACTAAGAAACTGACCGAGCTAGGCTTGTGGAGCATCAGCAACAGCCTCTTCTGCAGACGAACCTGTATCGATACCAGCAACTTTTGACAATAGCTGTTCGTTGTAACCAACAACAATCTGTCCGTCAATATCAAAAACAGGTACTCCTAGTTGACCGCTCTTTTGGACCATCTCTTCTCTCGCTGTTGCATCAACAGATACATCAACATCTGTAAATGGAACATTGTGGCTACTAAGAAACTCTTTTGCAACTTTGCAATATCCGCACGAAGGCGTACTGTATATTTTTATTGTCATAATTTACTATTCTACCAGATTTTGTGTAGGAGAGCTACTTGAAATCTGACCCTTTTCTTCATCACCTTCATTACCGCCACCAAACACACCCTTCACCGAATCCCAGAATCTCTGCAAGACATTTTTCTTTTCTTGCTCCACTTCAAGTGGAAGTTCTTTCTCGACTATAACAATCACACCTTCACCCTCTTTCACAACATCAAACTTCTTTCGTATCTCTGCTTCTATACCAGCATCCGCCTGTATGTGCTCAGCCTTAGCCTTTATATCATTGAACCTGCCCTCGAGCTCAGCTTTTTGCTCTTCTATCCTTTCTAGCTCTACACGACTATCTTTTTCTTTTTTGTAAATGTTTAGAGTGGCCCTCCCGAGCATTAACAAAAATACAAATAGCAAAAATATAACAAGTTTTGAATACAAGTACTTTTTATATCTGTTACGTTGTTGAAACTCACGCATTGTTATATTATATACAACATGTTATTTAATCCAAAGAACCAACGTATTATCCGAGCACTTAGCGTCATCCTCGGAGTCATCATTATCATTTCTATGGTCGCTATGTATATACCTGTTTTGTTTCTCTAGTTTTATAGTTTGATAAAGTTTTTGTCATAAAATCACCAGGTTTGAATTATAAAAATCCCCCTGACCCCACCAGCGCATTTTCACGCGAAAGTAATGAGTCAAAGGGATTGAGAGCTGGAGGTTCAAGGAATCTAGGTGGAGGCATGTGCCTCCCAGTAGGTCCACCTACTGGTTCAGTTGCGGAACCACGAATCGACGACGACTCTCAGCCTCCCAGACGTCATCGCTTAAGAAGCGATATATGATGGCGCGGAGGGAACCATCAGAGCCAACACCCACGCTCGCTACGAAGAACTCATTGCCAACCTTGAACAAGAACAGGAACCATGCGTAGCCGGCATCTCCTGGCTTTTCATGAATCAAGTAGCTGTTGTGCAACTTCTGCTTGAAGAAACGAATGATCTGAGCCTGAGTAAGACACAAGGCGTTCAGGTCGGTTCCAAGACTACCGTAGATCTGATCGAATGTGCCATCCTTGGTCATCTCGTGGACGTGGACGTTTTGGACTTTCTTTGGATTACCTTTGACGTTGGTGTTCCAGTTCCTGAAATCGCTGTCGAGGTAACCACTGAAGAGTCTTCCTTCTTCAGCAATTACTTCCGTTCCGTCGGTCGGCTCAAGGGTTAGTATTTCAGCACCCGAGATGAGCCTCAAGCGGTCAGTAGCATCTTCAACCATTTCCACTAGCAGTTTTTTAATAAACCCCATGATCTTAATGGCCAGATGTGGATTGTCTTTGACTCGTTGAATGATGGCACCATTGAGAGAACCACCCTTTTCGAGTTCATCGATGACTTTTTCAACCGCCTCACGTGCCAAAGCTTCAACAGCTGAAGCAAGTGCATATTTCTGCATACTTGTAATCTCACTCATGAATTATCCTTTCATTGTTTTGAGGTTTCGTTGTTACTGAATGGTATTTAACCACAGTACACAATGCCCCTCCTTCCGAGACACTCTGTACTGTGGTTAAAATTGTCATATGTTAAAGAACTTATCGCTGATATAGTACAATTGATAATGAGATTGTCAATCACAAGAAACTTCAGACTATTTTTTGAGAGACTTGTGAGTTGCAACTGCCTCCTTACCTAAGGAATTCTGATTAGTGCTACGAGATGACTTACGAGCTGCAGTTGCCCTTTTTGTCTAAGAAACTCAGACTGGTTTTTGGAGAGACTTGTGAGTTGCAACGAACAGAGGAAGTTTTCACCAGAAAACTTCCGTTCTCTCAAAAAACTAGTCTGAGTTTCTCATCATTTTCAAAAACACCTCATGCGGAATATTCACCGCACCTTTACTTCGCTCTTGCATCTTCTTCTTACCTTTCTTTTGTTTTTCCAAAAGCTTTTTCTTTCTAGAAACGTCACCACCATATAGATAGCCAGTCACGTCTTTTCTCATAGCCGATAATGACTCCGATGCGATGATACGCCCATAGGCTTTTGCTTGCATTTTTGTTACGAAAAGTTGTCTTGGCAAAACTTCCTTGAGTCTCTCTACCGCTTTCTTGCCTTCTTCTTCTACTCTTCTTGACGAGACTACTCTTGTAAATGCTTCTACTGGCTCCTCCGCCACAAGTATATCCATACGCGTTACATCTGCATCTCGCATACCATTGAACTCATATGACAAAGACGCATATCCAGAAGATATACTTTTCAGCTCATCGAAAAAGTTTCGCATAAGTTCTCTAAGTGGCATGTCGATTATTAGTTGAGCTCTTCCATCTCCAAAAGAAACAGTATCTTTGAGTTCTGCTTCATGATCATAGAGAAGTTGATAGATTGATCCAGTATAGTCTAGAGGCGTAATGATAGATAGCTTTACCCAAGGCTCTCTAACTGATTCGTATTGTCCATGGTCTGGGAAAAGCGCAGGTGAATACACCATGACTGTTCTTTTACCATTTTCATCTGTCTTGATCTGACTTGAATAAATATTTCCAATACTGTTCTGCACTGCATTACCACTTGAACCTCCCTTGAGAGTAACTTCATATGTAATACTTGGAGTTGCGATAACTAGGTCTAAACCGAATTCTCTCTTGAGTCTCTCGGTGATAATTTCCAAATGAAGCAGTCCTAAAAATCCACATCTAAATCCTCGTCCTAGTGAGCCTGAAGATTCTTCTTCATGTGAAAATGCTGAATCAGAAAGTCTAAGCTTTCCTAGCGCTTGCTTTAGTAGTTCAAAATCATCTGCATCTTCTGGATATACCGATGCCCATACTACGGGTGAAGGATTCATGTATCCAGCAAGTTCAGGTAAAGGCTTCTTGTGAAGGGTTATAGTATCTCCTACAGATGCGATACCCGGTTGCTTGATACCTGTGACTATATATCCGATTTGACCTGAGCCTAATGATTGTGTGGCCATTTCAGCCGGTGTAAATATACCTACCTCAAGTGCATAAAACTTCTCACCCGCTATACGAAACAAAAGCTCGTCACCCTTTTTGACTGAGCCGTCCATCACACGTACATATACGATAACTCCTTTGTGGTTTGAGTACTGGAAGTCAAAAACCAAACCTCTAAAACTTCCAGATGCAGGTATCTCCTCAACAGGTACTGGTACTTTTTTGATAATCTCTTGCAGCAAAGTTTCAACACCCTGACCAGTCTTTCCAGATGTTTCAATAATATCATCAAGATCACATTTTAAAAGAGAAATCATTTCCTCTTTAATATCATCAAGTCTCGCAAGCGGTGAATCGACTTTTGATAGCACGGGTATGATAGTCAAACCAGTCTCTTGTGCCATACGAAGTGTAGTAAGTGTCTGAGCCTGCACACCTTGTGTAGCATCTACTAGTAAGATACATCCCTCTACCGCCTTGAGCGCTCGAGAAACTTCATATGAGAAGTCAATGTGTCCAGGAGTGTCGATCAGGTTTAGCTGATACAAACCAGCATCAATACCTTTTTCTTTAGAGACAGCATCATTGACAGTGTAGTGCATTTGCACAGGTCGCATCTTGATTGTGATACCTTTTTCACGCTCAAGTTCCATATCGTCCAGGACCTGATTCATCATCTTCCTCTTCTCTATTGTATTTGTTAGCTCCAACATTCTATCAGCCAAGGTTGATTTACCGTGGTCAATGTGCGCTATGATACTGAAGTTTCTGATGTTTTTGAGTTCCATGTTACCAAAGCAATATACCAGAAAAAGGCGGAAATATGAAATGCGGTTTATAAGTTAGAGGTGTTTCCGCAACCTTCTAGGGCCTATAGTGACATGATGAATTTTTCTATTTCACCTTCTGGTAGGTCTATGTTCGGGACATGTTTTTCTTCTGGAATAGAGCTGCCCGTTATAGCATGAAAAAGTTTACATTTTTCCAACTCGGTTCTACTGTATTTTACCTTCATTTCATCTACAAACTTTCTTGGTAAGTCATATACTTCAAAATCACCGCTTTCTCTGAATCTTCGCTCGAGTTTTTCAAATACAATTTTCTTAATTAGTTCAATGGATTTTTCAGCAATGCCACCTTCTTGAACATTATCCACTGTATCTGTTTCCTGTATCTCTAAAGGCAACGCTGGACCAGCTTTTTCTTGTTCATCCATTGTAGGCATTTCTTTGCTTATCATATGAGTATTGTATCAAATATTAGTAGATTTAGTCTAAATTTTATATAAAAAGTCCCCCGGCCCATGTGGTGGGTCGGGGGGGGTTACAAGCAAGAGAAGGAGGAAAAACTTGATTCACCCCTCGTTTTGATGGTGTTCCAGGATATCATGCATTACCCCTCTGCAAAACTTAGCTGTTGATTGATTAATCTTCGAATTGTCGCCGCCTTCCACATACTCAGCGGCAACGACAGTGTTGAAATAAATCACAAGTTTGCTGTCAGATTCAAGTTTGTAAGTCAGGAATTCTTGCATTTCTTTGGCGTGTCTGCCAACAAGTCGATGGATCTTTAGGCTACCCCACATGATACGAATGTGTGTACCTGGTTCTATGGCCTTGCTACAGTGAGAGAGGGAGTAAAATACCCTCCTCTTATTTCTAACGATTTCTGCAAATGTCACAACATTATCCTCCAATTTAGAATTTTTTGGTTTTTTTGACACCCGCAAGACCACCAGGTCAAGCAAGTTCAGAACTATTGGTTCCGAGAAATATTCTACCTATCTTTTGAGATTTGTCCATCTTTTAGGAATATAACCCTGTCAGTAGCGTCTCCGTATTCGTCTTCATGAGTTACCATCACTATGGTCTGCCCTTCTTTGTTTAACTCTTGGAATATCTTTAGGATCATAGCTGATGACTCAGTATCAAGGTTAGCAGTAGGCTCATCGGCAAAAAGTATCTTTGGTTTGTGTGCTATAGCTCTAGCAATACTCACACGCTGTTGTTCACCTCCAGATAGCTTTGACGGCAAATTATTGACTCTATGACCTAGGCCTACTTTTGTAAGTGTTTGATCTGCTATGACATAGGCATCCGCTATTTCTATACCTTGCATGATTAGTGGTACAGCCACGTTCTCTCTTGCTGTCAGGTCAGGTAGTAAAGCATAGTCTTGAAAAACATATCCAAGCTCCTTAAGTCTAAAGGCGACTCTGTCATCTTCAGGCATGTCAGTAACATTAAATCCGTCTACATATATCTGACCAGATGTCACATGATCCAAGAGACTCACTTGATACATGAGTGTACTCTTACCAGCGCCCGATCGTCCCATAATAGCCACAAACTCACCTCTCTTTATCTCTAGGTTTATTCCTTTCAAAACCTCAGTCACTTTATCACCGTCAGTAAACTGCTTTCTGACTTCTTTTGTGACTATGATGTTTTCGTTAAGGTCTGGTTTCATTTTTTTATTAAATTATTATCGTCCCAATATCGCATCCAGAGTATTCTTCTTTACAATCATTCTAGCAGGTATATATCCGGCGATAACAGTTGTAATCAGTAGAACAGTAACTCTAATCATTGTGCCAGTAAGTGGTGCATACAATATACCATCACTGAATGGGAAGTTTATCGGGTTAGCGTCAATATATGGCACCAAGAATCCATAGAGTATAGCGAGACCTATAACAGATCCAGATACTGCGTAAAAGATAGACTGGATGATATAAGATATCTCTATCGCCTTTGGACTTATACCAATACCTTTTAGTATTCCGATAAACTTTTTTCTAGTGATAGCGTTTACGAATATCACGATAAAGATAGTGATTGATGCCACAGCAATACCAATACTTCCAATCAGGTTACCTAGCAATGCAAATGTATTTGAAATATCTTGCAAGAACTTTGGCTGAGCCTCGACATATGTTTGTATTCGAGCACCAATATCAAAACCATTGTTCAAAAGTATTTGCTTTAGTCTTATGGCATCTTCTTCAGTAGAACCTTCGGCAAGCTTTATAGATATTTCATCTACATTCATATTTGTCCTACCAATGAGTTTCCTGGCCTCACTTTCTATCATGAAAACTCTAAAGTCATTTTCATCAACTTTTGACTTTATAAAGCCTCTAACTATCACCTCTTTTGATCTATCACCGACTGTTAGTTCTAGTTTTTGTCCTATCTCCACATTTTTTAATGTTTGAAATCCTGATGTCTCGATAGGTGTGTATTTATATAGCAGGTTGGCACCTATAAGAACACCGTCGGTGTCACTAGGAAGCAGGTACCCTCCTTCTATAACATAGTCAGAAATCCTTGTGATAGTGTTTTCCTGAAGAGGATCAATACCCACTATAGAAGCACCTACTTTATTTGGAGTTTCATCTTGTCGAAGCTTTCTTCTATAGTCTGCGTTTAGATTTCCAGAACCAATGTATTTATATGAAAGTGCTTTAACTTCAGGTAGACCGCGTAAAACATTTAAAATATCCTGACTATTTTCAATCTGAGTTTTTTGTAAAAGTTTTGTTATCACCACATCTCCAGTACCACGCTCTCTTTGTGCTTGAACAGAACTTTCGATAAGACCAACAAGTACACCGTTTACCACAACGAGGTTAAGAAAAGTTAAAGTCATCACCGCAATGATCAAGAAAGTAGTCCAGAGACTGGCTCTTTTTATCTGGCGATATGCCAAAAAGTAACCAACTCTCCAAACATGCGCATCTTTTTTTATTTTGATTTTATCTTTTGTTGGCATTTTTTTGACTAATTCTTAATTTGTTTTTTTGTCTGATTTCTCTTGTATTTTGTCCCCAATGTCATCTGCTATCTGTTACCTGATACCTGTTATCTGTTACTTGTCGGCCTTCTTAACCACAACTCTATCACCCACCACCAACCCCTCTAGTATCTCAATCCTACCTTGTGTATCTATACCTCCAGTTACAACTTTTCTGTTTACTCTAGTTCCAGCCTGATCAACTGTCACAACTTTCTCTGCTCCTTCTAGGAAAAGCGCCTCTTGAGGAATGATAACAGATGCAGGTGTCTCAGCTGTCTGAATAGTGATGTTTGCTGTCATACCTGATCGTACTCTTTCATCTACTTCTACAAATTGAAGTTTTGTCTTGTATGTTGATATGCCGTTGTCATTTGTCTCCGTAGGATCAACTTGTCCAACAGTCGCTTTGAAAATAATATCTCTACCGTATGCATCCAGCGTAACTCTTGCGGGTTGACCAACTCTCACCTTTGAAACATCTGACTCTGATATGAAGCTTTCTATCTCATAACCAGCTGAGCTGATCATTGATATTGCATTGACAGTAGTAGATACAATCTCACCTTCTTTAACATCTACCTTTGTAATCACACCGTCAAAAGGTGCCCTGATAGTAGATTTAGAAAGTGCAGCCTGAGCGCTTTGTAGATCTGCTTGCGCACTTCTTAGTTGAGCTTGCTGTGAAGCTATTTGTTCAACAGTAGAGCCGTTTCTTTTCAATGATAGCTGTTGCTCTTTTGTTAGCTTTGCAGTTGTTGCAACTTTGTAAGACTGTTCTGCGGTTGTAAGTGTAGTGAAAGAAGAGCTAACTGATGTTCTTGCGCTTGATATATCATTTACATATTTATCTACAGTAGTTTGAGACACTCCGCCTCCCGATGATTGAATGGCAGAAACAGCTCTAGATAGATCATTTAGAAAATCTCTCATGAAAGACATGTTTGTTCTAGCTTCAACTATATATTTTTGATCAAAAGTAGATACGTTCAGTCCTGCAAGTGAAGCGCTCCAGTCCCTCATGATTTCCCCCGCTCTAAGCCTTCTACTTTCCAATGATGTTTGTAGGTTGTAATCATCAAAAGGAATAATTCTTGGTGTAACTGTTCTTGGATTTGTATACAGCTGATCTATTCTACTTCTAAGTGCATCATCTGATTTTGCATATGCATCTTTTATACTGTCTATAAGAGATTGTTTAGCCTGGTCAAATGCTATAACAGCACCTTCATATTCTGATTGTGCGATATTGATATCTTCTTGCCTTGAACCTCTTTGTACCTCAGCCAACTTTGCAAGCTCTGCTTCAACTCTAGCTTGTCTTTGCAAGACTGTGGCATAAGCATCTCCACTAGAGAGTGAAGTCAATACTTGACCTTGTTTTACTTGATCTCCAACTTTTACATTGATTACAGAAACTCTACCAGGATTTTCAAAACCCAAAACCACATCTTTGGCAGCTATCACTTTACCAGTAACAGCTACCTCTTGTACAAAAGTAGAAGCTTCAACAGTGATGATTTCTTCGCCATTTGTGTTGCCACCTGAAAGCATTCTCCATGCCACTATAGCTATTATGAGTATTGCAGGTATATAG
Source organism: bacterium (assembly GCA_027490575.1). Taxonomy (GTDB): domain Bacteria; phylum Patescibacteriota; class Minisyncoccia; order Phycocordibacterales; family CAIZLB01; genus VEQN01. The sequence goes on from JAIXXV010000032.1 coordinate 117,953, forward strand.
TATTTTTTACTTTTAAACTTACTAGCGAGGTTTTTGATTCTATTTTTCATAATATTTATAAGTTTTGGTGTTTTGTATTTTTTGGTATTTTTAATGATTTTATACATATCTCATGAACAATTTGTGAATATTCATGAAATATCAGTAAATGACCTTGTGTATTGTTAAAACTATAACATACAATTGCAAAATAATGAAAATAATGCTTTAATCTAGGCTCTATATAGGTCTTGGTAAGGTAGTGGTGGTAATACATCAGCGTCCTCTCAAAACACATTAGTCAGTATTATAAATATTATAAAAGACAAATAAACAAATAAATCAATGGATATTAGAAATATAGCGATAATCGCCCACGTAGACCACGGAAAGACAACTATTGTAGACTCAATGATGAGATACACTGGTATGGTAAAAGACTCTAGTTCTATGGACTCAAACACTCTTGAGCAAGAAAGAGGTATCACCATCTATGCTAAAAATGCTTCTCTTATATACAAGAGCAAGAAAACTGGCCAAGATCACAAGATCAACATCATCGACACACCGGGTCACGCCGACTTCGGTTCTGAGGTGGAGCGTATTCTAAAATCTATTGACTGTGTACTCCTTGTTGTAGACGCCCAAGAAGGACCTATGCCACAAACTAGATTTGTACTCAAGAAGTCTATAGAGCTAGGGCTAAAGCCTATAGTTATCCTAAACAAACTAGACAAGCCAGCTGCTAACCCAGGAAGAGTTCACGACGAGGTTCTTGAGCTTTTTATGGAGCTTGGTGCTGATGATTCACAACTAGACTTCCCAATGATCTACGCTATTGGTAGAGACGGTGTTGCAAAGAAAGAGCTTTCTGATGAGTTTGTAGATTTCGATCCATTGTTCGACCTTATCATTGACAAAGTAGCTCCAGCAGAAGACAAGAGTTCAGAACCACTAGTTGCTCAACCTTTCAACCTTGCATATGACAACTTCCTAGGAAGACTTGCTGTAGCTAGAGTTTGGAGCGGTACTATTAAGACAAACCAAGATGTTTATATAAAGAAACCTGATGGTGCTGTGCAAAAAGTAAGAGTTGTAAAACTTTTCACATTTGAAGGTATGGGCAAAAAGGACTCAGACATCGCTGTATCAGGAGATGTAGTTATGATTGCAGGTCTTACAGGTGTTTATATCGGTGACACCATCACTGACAGCCCTGATACTCCTTCTCTTCCTACTATATCTATCGATGAGCCAACTATCTCATTGAACTTCCTAGTAAACGACTCACCTTTCGCAGGACGTGAAGGTAAGTTTGTTACAAGTAGACAGATCAGAGACAGACTAGAAAAAGAGCTTGAGGTGAACGTTGGTCTACAAGTAGATTTTGGAAATGCTGATAAAATGAAAGTGTACGGTAGAGGTGAACTTCACATTGCTATCCTACTTGAGCAAATGAGAAGAGAAGGTTTCGAAGTACAAGTATCACAACCTGAGGTTATCATCAAAGAAATCGACGGCAAAAAGCAAGAGCCTTATGAAGAACTTGTAGTAGATACACCTGATGAATTCGCAGGTACTATCATAGAAAAGCTTGGAAAGAGAAAAGGTATTATGTCATCTATGAAGCAAGACAGTGGTGTTACTCGTATGACTTTCGATATACCTACTCGAGGACTACTAGGATTCAGAAGTCAGTTCGTAGTTGATACAAAAGGTGAAGGTATTATGTCATCTAGATTTACTGATTTCAAAGAGTATGCTGGTCCTATCGAAAAGCATGATGTTGGTTCAATGATCTCTATGGAAAATGGTAAAGCACTGACTTTTGCACTTGGTAACCTACAAACAAGAGGTACTCTATATGTAGGTCACGGTACTGAAGTATATGCTGGTATGGTTATTGGAAATACATCAAAAGGAGATGAGATGGAAGTAAACCCTACAAAAGGAAAACAACTTACAAACATGCGTGCATCTGGAACAGATGATACTGTGTATCTTACTCCTCCACTTGAGATTACTATTGAGAGAGGTCTAGAGCTTATCAACAGTGATGAGTACCTAGAGATAACACCTCAATCAGTAAGACTTAGAAAGAAATACCTTACAAAAACAGATAGAGATAAAGCAAGTAAGTCAAAATAAAACACATAAAAAGACCGCGGTGCCTGTGCACCGCGGTTTGTGTTTTAATTTTCATTACTTCCTCCGCCCTCATCGCTCGGCACCCTGGATCTGATTGGTCCGCCCACTTCTAGGATGGCACCGATTGAAGCGTGCATCTTTTTTTCATCCATGATACCGGCGTAAGGAATTCCCAAAAGGGCATTGGCCAAGATATTTGGCATAGAGCTCAAGTCAAAACGTGACATGTCTGTCAGGCGAGAAGGCTGGTAACCTGTTGAGATAAACATAGTCTGCTTACCGACCAAACATATGCACAGTGAATCTAGCCTGGTTTCAGAGTTCGATTCAGATTTGATATATCTAAGCCTATCTTGCCTAGAAAACATATTCATAACTTCCTCAGATGGATGCTGATTAGCAGGTCCTCTGAGAAAATCATTAACACCTGATGCAGCGGGAATGTCCAAAATTGAAACCTCATCAATACCGAAACACTCCTGCAACTCTATCGCAACAGCCAGAATCAAAAGTGCGCTATACATGTATGACGAGTATCCAATCTCAAACCTGTCACTGAATGTTACAGGCGCATGACCCGCCCCTGTAACAGATTGAGTTTCTGGAGCATAGGCGCAGACACTCACTGAACGGCTCTCAGGGTGAATGATTATCCTCAATTCTCCACCGCAAGGAAAAGCCATTGTGTAGTGCTTATGCGGATCAAGGAAATCCACGAAAGATTGAGGGTTTGAATCGTGGAGAATTTTAAACCAATCTTTTGGAACTTCTACTTTTCTGACATCTGCAGGTTTCTTACGATCGAACGGCTTCGGTTGCCTTTTCGCTTTTGATTTAGGTTGTGACATTATACCTCCTCTGTTGATTGTTGATTGAAAGATCATTTGTATTGGCAAAACCAATACGTGCATATAGTACAACTTATTTGAAAATATTCAAGTCCCGCTTAATCTGATACCACTTAAGGTAACACAGGCAATGTTCACAAACGCACGCCCTCCCCCGACTATACACGTTTCTCCAACCCACTTTCCCATTTCTGTAATCGGCTCGCTTATTAAAAGTTAGTAACAAACAAAAACACCTCCCCTTTCAGGAAAGTGTTTTTGTTTAGACTGGGTCTAGAGTTTGAACTGAATTGGTTTCCTTAGAAACTAGCTACTATTAGTAGTTGTCGTTTCTTCTGAATCCGCCTCTGTCCCCGCCTCTATCTCCACCTCTGTTGAAATCTCTTCTTGGAGGTCTGTCTTCCATCGGCCGAGCTTCATTTACAATGATAGATCTACCGTCGAGCTCTTTCTCATTCCACATAGCGATAGCTGCTTGCGCCGCTTCGTCAGCCATTTCCACGAAACCGAAACCTCGTGAACGACCTGTTGTTTTTTCAACCATTACAGTTGCTGAAACAACTTCGCCTGCTTGAGAAAAAGCATCCCTTAGACTGTCAGAAGTAGTCGCCCATGCGAGGTTTCCAACGTAAAGTTTGATTGCCATTTAGGATACTTGTTTTGCGTTTGATATAATTCTCCATAGCCGACCCTCTTAGACCCCTGCTGACCGCAAAACGCGCTCCATTGGCTTCGAGAACTATGAATACTAGTATAGTACCACGGTATGTATGTGAGGGCAATGCACATGTAAATGGTCTATGCGGATAGTCTCTACACAGATGGAATCTAATTCCCCGTCCCCATCACCCTCCCCACCACCTCTCTCGTCAAAGGCCCAAAGAATCCTACCGCAGGTGTAATGTTGTTAGCTTTTTGAAATCTTGCAAGAGCATTTCTTGTAGCAGGTCCAAATGTATTTGTCTCTCTACCAACTGATCCTGCTCCAGTTCTTGCTACTGTGAAACCTAAAGCATTGAGTAATCTTTGAAGTTGTAGTACTGCCACACCAGATGAACCTTGTCTTAGGTTTGTTGTGAAGTTGAATTTTGGAATATTTGAAGGTGTTCCTGTTGTATTTGATTGGAACAATGGAACTTGTGCACAGAATGTACCAACACCACTTACACAGTACTGTACTGATGTTACAGCTGTTCTTGCTCCTGCTGTGTTTGTGGTTGTAGTAGTTTGTGGTACATCTGGCTCTGGTACAAATACATATGTACCAAGTCTCATGAAATATTTTCTTGATTTGCTGTTGAAAGAAGTAAAGAAACCTCCAAGGAGTATGTCTCCATCATCTTGTACTACAACTGCATTGATTGGTGACCCTGTGCCTGTAGAGTAGTTTGTAGCAAATGTTGTGTCCTCAGTTCCGTCTGAGTTTAGACGTACGAGGTAGTTTCGAGTGTTTCCGTTGAATGTGGTGAAGGAACCTGCGACTAGTATGTCACCATCACTCTGAAGTGATATTGAGTTAACAGTGTCAGCAAATCCAGTACCGATGTTTGTTGCAAAAGTGGTATCCTCTGTACCATCTTGGTTTAGTCGAACTAGACGGTTTCTAGTGTTACCGTTGAATGCAGTAAATACTCCACCGGCCAACATGTCTCCATCACTTTGTAGTGATATTGTGTTAACAGTGTCATCAAACTCTGTACCGAGAGTTGTTGCAAAAAAAGTATCTTCTGTACCATCAGCGTTTAGTCTGACGAGACGGTTTCTGGTGTTACTGTTGAAAGTTGTGAATGATCCTGCAACTAATACCCTTCCATCACTTTGAACATACATAGCTTTCACAGCACCACCAAATCCAGTACCGAGGTTCGTTGCAAATGTAGTGTCCTCAGTACCGTCTGAGTTGAGACGTACGAGGTAGTTTCTAGTGTTTCCGTTGAAGGTTGTGAATGATCCTCCTACGAGTATGTCACCATCACTCTGAAGTGATATTGAGTTTACAGTGTCAGAGAATCCTGTGCCGATGTTTGTTGCAAATGTTGTGTCCTCTGTACCATCAGAGTTTAGGCGCACCAGACGATTTCTAGTGTTACCATTGAATGTGGTGAAGGAACCTCCTACTAGTATGTCTCCATCGCTTTGTATTGATATTGAGTTTACAGTGTCAGAGAATCCTGTGCCGATGTTTGTTGCAAAGGTTGTGTCTTCTGTACCATCTGAGTTGAGTCTGACTAGACGATTTCTGGTGTTTCCATTGAAAGTTGTGAATGAACCTGCAACAAGTGTTTTGTTGTCACTTTGTAGGGATATGGCTTGTACAGTGTCAGAGAAAGCAGTTCCTAGTCCTGTGTAGAAGAGATTGTCTTCTGTACCTGAGGCATGGGTTCTTGATATGGGTACAGTATTTACAAATGAGCTTAGTGGAAATACGTTTAGCGTACTGCTACTACCTTCAAGTGGATTGATACCTGGGGTATATGTGAGAGTTGTGATGTCGTTTGGAAGTATTGGAGTGGATATGTTTAGGCGCACTGTTGTTGTTGACACTTGTACTGATGAGATTGATCTTGATATACCATTAACAGAAAGTGAGAAGTCAGATGTTGCAGGTATTGATGAAGTGTTGAGGTCTTCATTGAACTCTAGGTCTATGTTTGAACCATCAGAACTAGAGTTGGTGGTGATGAGTTGGGGTGGGTAGTTTAGTAATTTAACTATTCCTGGCCAACGTCTACCATTGAATGTACCTGTGTCACGGGCACCACCGATAGCCAATATTGAGTTATCACTTGTAATCGATATATAAATTGGCGCAGCATTTCCAGCAAAACCAGCTCCGAAATTTGTGTAAAAAGCAGTATCCTCAGTACCATCAGAATTTAGACGTACCATTGAAACCCTTGTAGTACTAGCATTATTAAACAAAGTAAACCCACCACTAACCAAAATCTTTCCATCAGATTGTAGTGCCAGACCAAATGTATCACCACTAAAACCACCGCCTATATTGGCTGAGAAAGCAGTATCTTCTGTACCATCTGAATTAAGCCTGATTAGACGGAGACGAGTAGCTATACCATTGAAAGATGTAAATTCACCTGCAATCAATATCTTACCGTCAGGCTGAATGACTGTTCTATTTATATCGGAAGACGTGTTGTCTACAAAACCTGACCCTAGGTTTGTATAAAAATTAGTATCAACAGTTCCATCTGAGTTTAATCTAACAATTTTACGCCGAGCAGTTCCATTTAATGTACTAAATGAACCACTGACTATTATTTTACCATCGGATTGTACATCTATATCGAATACTCCTCGGCCTGCAATCACTGAACTGAATCCTGTTCCAAGGTTTGTATAAAAGGAGGAGTCTTGAGTTCCATCTGAGTTTAATCTGATAAGACCGTTCCTAGTTGAAGAATTAAAAGATGTAAAAGATCCTCCAACTAATATTTTTCCATCAGATTGTAGTGCCGCAGCATATAACGTAGCAGATTGAACAAAGGACGTTCCAAGATTGGTATAAAAAGATGTATCTTCAGTACCATCACTGTTAAGTCTAACTAATTTTTGTCTTGTAACTCCATTTAGAGTTGTAAAACTACCTACAACCAATATTTTACCATCTGATTGTAAAACTAAATCTCTTACGACAGAGTTAAAACCAAAACTAGAGGTAGCAGTTTGGGTGAAATTACTATAAAAAGCAGTATCTTCAGTACCGTCAGTATTTAGACGCAACAGATAATTTCTTGTATTTCCATTGAATGAGGTGAAGCTTCCACCGAGAATTATCTTTCCATCTGACTGTATTGCAGAAACGTTTAGTGTACTTGAGTCTGGTACACCCGTTCCGACATTATCCATAAAAGCCAAATCCTCTCTACCATCAAGCACATTAGCACTTGCAATTTTTGCAGGTACCGTAGGAAGTATGAGCGCCATGAGAAGCACTGATAAAATTATTTTTAGGATTTTGTTTTTAATTTGATTCATTATTTTATCTTTGGAATTTATCTTTCTTTAAATTCAACTTTTAATTACCGCTATCTGTTTTTTTCATTGTAACACAAGAAAACATGCAGGTGTACCTAATTTTGAGACTGCATCATTCTAGCCATCACTCCTCTCGTCACAGGCCCGAACACACCTACTGAAGGTGTAATGCCGTAGGCTTTTTGGAATCTAGAGAGTGCGGCTCGTGTTGCATTACCAAAAGTATTTGTCTCTCTACCAACTGACCCAGGTCCTGTCCTAGATACTGTGAACCCTATAGCGTTCAGGAAGCGTTGAAGTTGGATAGTTGTGATAGCCTGAGGTCTTATATTGGTGTTTGTTGTATTTGATAAACCTACTGGATTTAAGATGGACGTAGCTGAACTAGTAGACCTAGTAGTTGCAACACTAGTAGTCGAATTTGAAGATGCATTCAATGGAGGTGTGACTGACCAGCTACCTCCCCCACCTCCTCCAGATGAGCCACTGCCACTTGAAGTGGTTGGAGTACTTGCGCCGGGAGTAATATTAACAATGATAGTCTTATCAACTGTATGCGATGGTGTACCTGAATCTGATACTGTTATAAGTAAAGGTATTTTTTGTCTTACAAAGTAGTCAATACTACTTGAGTTCAATACCGATAACTGGCCTGTAAATAAGTCTAGATCGAAAGTGCTATTGATATTTCCACCCTTAATACTAAAGTTTAGTGCTGATCCATCTTGATCTGTATAAGATACTGTTCCTAAAACTGTCCCTACACTTGCACCACTCACAACGCTGAAATCTGAAGTAGTTATCGTGGGTGCATCATTTCGATCATTTACATTTATTATAATCACACCATCAAACGAACCTAGAGAATCTGTAACACGAACACCCACTTCATATCTGTTGTGCAATTCAAAATCTAGACTTGCATTTTGATTCAGATATATCTTACCTGTAGTACTTGCTATATTAAAAATATTTTCATTGTCTAATAGACTGTATCTTACACTACTTGGATTATCACTTACTGATGTCAAAGTACCGATAAGTGAGGTACCGGGTACATTTTCATTTACACTCAGTGTTGTAGCGGGTATATATGGATCATCAGCAACATTTTGAATAGGTATCAAAAGAGTACCTATTGCTGACAAAGGAACATTTGCATCATCAGTCACCGATACAGTAAGTACAAAAGTTTGATTTTGATTAAAATCAATTAGCGTACTGCTTGCAACTCTGATAGTGCCGTCTTGATCCATGTTAAATGCTCCGAGCTCGTTACCAGCTGTTATTGCATAAGACAAATCATCACCGTCAGCATCTGTTGCAGTTACAACAGATATAGCGGTACCTTCTGCAGGTCTTTCAAATACAGGTTGGGTTGTTGTTGCACTAGTTATAACAGGTCTTACATTAAAACATGTTATATCAATATTTGAAGATTCATATCCACCACCTAAAACAGCAAGGTCAGCATCTATCTGTGATTTATAAAAGGAATAGTTTGGCCCTCCTAATGGAGAGGTATGAGTTTCAATCAAAACAGGTTTTCCACCAACTATGATGAAGGTAGGATTTCCAGAGTCACCACTGATCAAAGCCTCTGAAAATGAAAGTCTTGGTTGGGTTATAGAATCTCTGACCGGGAAACCTGATTGTGTGAGAGGGTATGTATTAATACCATCTAGTACAAGCGCTTTTTCCTCTTGATCAAGTACAAGTGTGGCAAAACGATAAAGATACTCATCTGTGATCATTTTATTAAAATCACTGAAGCTGATGATGGGATAATGAGTGATGCTAGATGGTACATCGGCATTTAAAAGACCTAATGTAATATCAGTACCACTTACGGTTCGAATAGCCGAGACAGTTCTCACTACAACGGTGTTGTCATTGGCTACAAAATGCACAGTGTCGCCAGGAGAAAGAGAATAGTGAGTTGCAAATGCTATGTGCCTTGGAGTTATAAGAGTTCCCGCCCTCCTGTTTCCTTCACGTGAGTTCCAAGGTGATATACCAGTCAGGTCAATACTCGACACTCTTTCTGTCCAAGCATTTGGATTCCTGACATATGTAGAACTTGCAAAGTTTTGCGTAGTGAAAATAGCCTTGGCTTGATTGATATCAGTGACGCCTGCTATTCGAGAATCTACTTCATCGTCTATATGTTCTGTAAAGTCTGCACCGCTTGCACAAGTAGGTGTAAATGTAGTATTTGCTGCATCGGCAGTGTTGTAAGGTAAATAAGCTGTCGTGATTAAAAGTATCAATACTACTGTAAATATATTTCTGAAAATCTGATTTTTTTTGATCATGCTCTACTATAATATCATGTAAAATAGCCTTAAATCAAATTATCTAGCGCACAAGATCATCAATAATTTAAAATTAATAAATAAAAATGCCCCGCCGGTTGGCGGGGCTGAATCTGACACTTATCTGAGAAGGCTTTGAGAGTCTTATTCCAAGAAAACAATTTTCGGTTTAAAACACATCTGTTTCCAAGGTCTACTTGCAATGAAATAATCGACTGCTGCCTTCAGTGACCTTTTTGTCTCAGGTCTTAAAACCTTGGCCTTTATAACCCCTTTTTCGAAAAAGCACCGGACTTCCTCATCGATCACTTTACCTACAAACGAACTTCGTGGTTCAGCAAGCATCCCTAATCCCAGCTTCTGAAGTTCAGTCCATATTTGCCAATCATCAAGGCTACTGTCCGAAAGAATTCTGACAATATGATCGTCCTTCATAATCTCTCTTACTAAAGGAAGTGATCCTTCGTTGTATAGGATATCCTCGATATTTGTAAAGATTTTGTCACAAGCAATCCTTATACCAACGATTCCAAGTACAATGAGGATTGGAACTGCAGTGAAAACTAGTTCTTGTACGAACATTTTGTAGTACATCTTTGTAATCCTTTCTGTTTTGATTGTTTAGGTTCTTGTTTTGTGTTCTAGAGAATTTCTTCAAGTGAAAATGATTCGGGTAGATGCTTACTCGGATAATTTTCTTTCCTATATAAGGATAACACTGAAATATGCATTTGTCCATACTAAGCTTCATACAGCAGAACCGTTCAATACACCGCATCCAGTATTTAGTTTAAATTCAGCAATATGGGCAAATTTAAATGGTACACAGGTCATTATCCACATTTAAAAAATCTTCACATTTTCTTTAACTTTTCTTTATCTTTCCATCACTACAATAGGCTTATGTTTTAATCATTAATAATATAAAATATGAAATATAAACAATATGAGAATACTTATAATCGAGGATGATGAGTTTTTGAGAGAGACTTTAAGGAAGCACCTTTCGGCATCTGGCTATATAGTTGACGCTACTGATGATGGTGAATCTGGATCATATACGGCAAGGACAAATAATTATGACCTTATCATACTGGACAATCTACTTCCAAAGAAGAGTGGATTCCAAGTGTCTTGCGATATACGAAGTGAAAAGATTCGCACGCCCATACTTGTATTATCGGTTGTTGATGACTCTGAAGAAAAAGTAAAGTTTCTTGAAAATGGTTCTGATGACTATATGACCAAGCCATTTGTTTTTGCTGAGTTATTGGCTAGAATACGCGCATTATCAAAAAGGCAATATAGTATCGACGAACCAGTACTAACTCTTGATGACCTCACACTTGATACCAAGTCTCAAACTGTCATACGTGGTGGCAAAGGAGTCTATCTAACACGCAAAGAATACTTGATACTAGAGTGCATGGCCAAAAGACCAGGGCAAGTAGTCACCCGATCAGAGATACTAGATGGTGCGTGGAACAATGATATAGACCCATTTTCAAATACCATCGAGGCTCACATCAGAAACCTCCGTAAAAAAATTGAGAAAGGTAGCAAGAGAAGGTATATACAAACTGTGCCAGGTAGAGGCTATAAGCTGGATAGGAACAGGTAATTACTAATTCCCTTTCAGTATCTCCAGAACTTTCGCCCTAGTCACCGGACCAAAGTACCCTACAGCAGGAGTGATCTTGTTAGCAGCTTGGAATCTAGCAAGTGCACGACGAGTGGCT
>JAIXXV010000021.1 GCA_027490575.1 bacterium
CATACCTATGCTTGAGAAGAAGTATGATGATAATCCTGAGTTCCAAGAGTACAAAAAAGTTACAAATGCTTTCTTTCCTTGGTTTCCTAAGAACAATTAATAATTTGTAATTAGCAATTATCAATTGACTGGAATTAAGAATTTTCGCACTTGACAAAATCAAGGTAGCGCCGAAAATCTCTGCTACCTGCTACCTGCTACCTGCCCCTGTAGTAGTCGTCCCATGCTACTAGCTTCCATCTCTTTTCAAGTGGGTAAAAGTATCTCCCTATAATACCGTCGCCGAGCCAGCCACTATTGTATTCACATATGGTTATTGATGCGTTGTTGGAAGTATTCATGTAGCTAAACAGATTGTATTGTTTTGCAGTCAGTTTTTCTCCTTTTTCTATATATGCTGCAACCATTTTCAAGAATATGCTATGAGTTATGATAAGTATCTTTTTTTCAGGTCTTTTTGATAGGTATTTTAGAAGATAACCAGCTCTAGTTTTTAGGTCATTGAAGTTTTCTTCATCTGAGTAGCGATAATCATTATCATGAAAACTTTTATCAATGATATCAACTATATGCGCTACCTCAGGTAAGTCAGCCGACTTCCCAATGATCTCTGAAGGATTCTTTCTCTCTACTAAAAGGTTTGAGTACTCTATCTCTTTCTTATACTTCAACTGCTCAACCACCAGTCTGGCAGTCTTTACTGTTCTTTGATATGGACTACATATGATTGCTCCGAAGTGCATCTTGCTAAGTCTTTTACCTGTTATGATAGATTGATTTACACCAACATCACTCAAAGGCCCTTCGGAACCCTGTCTTATGTGTTGTGCATTTAGCACAGTCTCGCCGTGTCTTATCATGTAAAATATTTTTCTTGCCATAACTTGTATATTTATTTTACTTTGAAATTAAAAAAGTTGTTCATCAGGAAGTTGAATACACCTACAATACCTGCTGTATATACTCTGGCCTGGAGTGGTTCTAAAGAGGTGAACTCTACAAGGATATAGACTGAACCAGTTGTGAGGAGTACACCAACTAAAACTATTTGCAAAAAATAAATATAACCAGCGGTCACACTCCTAGTTGTTCCTTTGAATACAAAATGTCTGCTAAGTGCATAGTTCATAGATACAGCTATCAAAAAAGACGCTACTACTGCTTGAAGATAGTACCAGCCTAGTTTATTGGTAAATATGTTTAATAGATACAAATCAAATAGAAATGTTCCTACACCAATGACACTATAGCCAAGAAATCGTTTTGTGAGATTCATAAAATATTCACGAAAGTGATATAATAATTGTATCATGATAAACGATACAACATTTATGGTTTCAAGGGGTATGGAAAAATGCAAGGGTGTTTTAACAGAAACGGGCTGGGTTCCCAAATGCTATCCGGACAAATTCGGGGGAGATTTCACCCATAGTATTAACAGTTTTACTCATAGCAGTTTCATAGAGAGGATGTTTGATAATCCACTCTTTGGCACTTTTTCAATACTGGCATTTTCAGCATTTGCTGTGCTGGGTATTTTGTTAATGATTTGGATCATTGCAATTAAAGGGTATGCTCTCTGGATAGCTTCTCAAAGAAAAGAAAAATGGTGGTTCATTGCCATCTTGATCATCAATACTATTGGTATATTAGAAATCGTATATCTAGTGTTTTTTGCAAAGAAATGGAGACTGGGCGGAAATAAAGAAGAGAGGATTAAGTCTGAAAGTGACAGCGGTCACAATGTTCAGAGTCATGACAATAATCATACGGGTGTTAGCAGTCATGGTGGTCAGCAAGGTAAGGGTGATGAGAAGGGTTCTAACCAAGAATAATATATGAATGAAAATAAAAAACTTTTGCTAGTTGGTATAGTTTGTTTGGTGGGCGGATTAGCTATAGGTAGTCTAGCTGATATCCCTGGAGCGAAGGGAGGTAAGGGCGGATATGAAAAAATAGGCAAAGGCTATGGAGAAATGCACATGATGGGTGATGGGAAAATGATGCATGGAAGCATGGACGGTATGGACGGTCATGGTGGTGGTATGGGTATGCAAGATATGATGGATGACATGTCTCAAAACCTACAAGGTAAAACAGGTGCAGAATTTGATAAGGTGTTTCTTACGGATATGATTGTTCATCATAAAGGCGCGGTGGTGATGGCGGAACTTGCACTTAAAAATGCTGAAAGTCAAAATGTAAAAGATTTGTCCCGAGCTATCATTGATGCTCAAAATAAAGAGATATCCGATATGGAAAAATGGTTGAGTGAAATGAAATAGGATAAGTTTGGTGGTTTATAAAGATAAAACACACCCAGCAATGCGCGAGCACTGCCGGGTGTTTGTGGTTTGGGTCCATCTGTCTCCGTTATGGATGGATGTACCCAATCCTGTCGAGGTTTGTTCTCAAGAAACGCCTCCATTTTTGATTGGCGTGCTTCACTTGGCTTGGCGAAAGCCCTGTTGCTTCGCATATCTCACTGATACGTTTACCGCTTATACCGCTCATCACGATTGTAAGGTGTTCCGGTCTCTTTTGACAAAACCTCGTAAGGACCGCACTGAATATCTCCATAAACGCCCTAAGATCATAGTCTTGGGAAGGGTCTGGGGATCCACTCGGATAACTGTC
>JAIXXV010000027.1 GCA_027490575.1 bacterium
CTTATTACCTTTATTACCTTTTTTCCATTGGTCGGCAAAGCCATTTAGTAAATTACTATCAATTTTATATTTTGATAGGTATTCTCTAAACTTTGCTAACCCCCATTCTGACCGCCATTTACACAACTGCCGAACCGCACATTTGTATTGGTGTTCAATCAATCTCCATACCCATCTTCAACATACATTTCTTCTTCAATGTTTCGTAAGTATCGTAGCCGTTACCCAAAACACCCAGTTCTTTAGCCTTGTTTTCAATACCTTGCTGGCTAAACATCCACGACCTATCAATCTTTTCTTTGGCGGGGGTCATATCAAGCTCATCTTCCCACCTAGAACCATTGAGCCAAGAAGCTGGATATGGTACGAAATCGATATGCGTCTTTTTTATTTCCCAGTATTTGATGTGTTTTGGCAAGGCTTCCATAGCTTCTCGCTTTTCAAGCAAGGTGAGTTTAGACCAAGCAGATTCAGCTTTTTTCTTAGCCACCTTTTTAGGCCAACACGACCAAAATTTCTCAAATTCCACACTAAATCCCCCATTTAGATAAGTTGTTAAAAATATATAAATACAATCCCACAAAATACATTAAAACAGCTACAAATTCTACTAAAAACAAGGCGTAATCGTCTTGCTTGTAACCTGCCCACGCCCACATTGCACTACCAATAAAGCCAAACCAAATGTTTGCAGGGTACACATTAAGACTGGTCAGCCCAATACCAACCAAGCATAGAAATGTACCAGTCCATTTAAAAAGGTGCATCAGGTAAATCCAGTATTTGTTTATCAGCCTGTACAAACTGGTAAGTCCAATCGGTATAGGTCTTAATTAAATGCTCGGCTTCGTGCTTAGTCTTGACGGTACGCATTAATTCACCGTGTTCGTCATAGATTTTGTAATGACTATAAGCGTTTATACGGTCATCGGTGGTAAATGTAGTCATAAATACTCCACTCTAGCGGTCATTGAATCTACCCGCATTTGCAGTTCACGGATTTTTACGCTTTGTTCTTTAAGCAACTCAGCCGATTGCAACATAATCTCAAATTCCTCTAAGCCAACATCAATTTGTGATTTACGGCACAAGGTTTCAAGCATATCTGCCAATTCGTAAGCTCGGCTCATTGCAATACTCGTGGTGATGGTGGGCTAGGTGGTGACATTGGCACGGTATAGCTAGGCGTACCAATTGCCCATCCTTGCGGTGTAACGACCTGATTTGGGTAAATTGTGGCGTTTTGCACCACATAACCTTGATTGTTAATAACTTGAGCTTGATTGCCTTGAACCTGAACTGTGCCAGTTACATACCCTTGCGGATTAGTAATGACATAAGTTTGGGCAAAAGCAGTATTAATGCTAAGCGTTAATAGTAATGCGATGTATTTCATAGTTCCCCCTGTGTTAATACCTGTAACTGTATAGATATTTAAACTAAAGTTTATTAGGACTTACCCTTACGGGGGGCTTTTTTATTTTATGATTTATAAGTGTTACTTTAGGCTTTATTTGGTGACTTATAAGTTACTTTATATATAACTTAAATATAACTTTGCCTTTTGGTGAACGGAACCCAGCCATCCTAGATTCCTTCAACTGTTTGCCTTTCGGAGCCACAGAACCCGCCAGTCGTTCGTTGAATAGGCACTAGCTTCGCCACCTATTTATGTGCTGTTACATCAACTATCCCCCAGTAGCACTTGTATCGCAGTCGCTGGTGTCGGTTCCCGCCCAACTGTGACCGCAGAAATAGAAAAACCCCTTAAGGTAGCTCTAAGATGGAATCGCTTAATAAATGGGTTCGACAGCATTTAGTAAACGCTCAAAGCTACCCTAAAGGGTTTAGTCAAACCAATTTACAACAGATTCCACTCTGCCCAATCAGTATAACAAATTATTCAGTACATTCGCAAGGTGCATCAAAACCAACAAAAGGAAGCGTCATTTGAGCTTCGTGCATACGAATGACATCAGACCATGCGTAATTGCGACCAAGCCCTTTAATACTGATTAATTCAGCGTTTTGCTCAATCTTTAAGGCTCTCTGTAGTAAATCAGGATATTCCTTGTAAAGTTGCACAATTTCCTGTGGTTTTGAGCTTGGGCAGTAGAAACAAGCTGATTTAGCTACATTCTTAATGCCAACAGATTCAATAACTTCAAGGCATTTTTGCCTATCCCATTGCCATTCAATCAAAGGGTAAATGTAATCGTATTTTTTATCCTCACGCTTGGCAGCGTTTTCAGCCCTGTGTTCTTCGTTGGCATCGTAGCCAATGTATTTAACGCATTTTTGCCCGTTTTTCCATGTATCTATGGCAGGTTGCCAGTTATTGCAAAACTTGTCCTGTGGGGCTATTTTGTGCTTTTGTGAGCATCGTTTATACCCATACGCTATGGATGGCAAGGCTTTAGCTCGTAAACATTCTTCCTCAAGGCTTTCGTATTCGCCTGATTCTGTAACCCGTTTAACTACCGTAATTCTTGGATAGCCTTGTTTTTCTAGCCAATCGCTAAAGTTCTCAATGTGTGCGTAGGTTGCGGGTCGTTCACCCCCAGTATCGGCAAACAAAATAAGGTCAATCGGGCGTTTTTCTTGAATAAGCCCAATAATCATAGCTGTTGAATCTACCCCACCGCCAAAAGCTACGATATGCGGGTTCATTGCAACTCAGGCCAAATTACTTTGTAGGACTGGGGAAACAGGTCTTTTCGGGTAACTAATCCGTGTGATTCCTTTTCGATTTGGGCAGCCATCATTACCAGCTTACCCGCAGGTATCCCCTCTCGTTTCCACTTGTGTACGGCTTGTACCGACACATCCATTTGTTTGCTGACTTTAATTGCACCGCCCAACAAGTCAATTATTTGGGCATCGACCATTTTTAC
>JAIXXV010000038.1 GCA_027490575.1 bacterium
CACAGGATTAAGGAATTAGCCGACGCGGTAGCCAATTGTGGCGTCTTTGTAAAATAACCATTTTTCGTATAGTATACTTGTATTATGACAAACCAAAACGAACAGTCAGGCCATCAAAACAGCTACCCTGAAAACACTATGGAAAAGCTAATTTCTCTATGTAAGAGAAGGGGTTTTATCTACCAAGGTTCTGAGATATACGGGGGTCTTGCTGGTACTTGGGATTACGGTCCTCTTGGTTTTATGCTAAAGAGCAACTTGAAACACCTTTGGTGGAAGCGATTCGTTTTGGATAGAGAAGACATGTATCCGGTAGATGCTGCGATTCTTATGAATCAAAATGTTTGGAAAGCATCTGGGCACGTTGATGGTTTTTCCGATCCTTTGGTTGAAGATGTTAAGACAAACAAAAGATACAGAGCTGATCACCTTATAGAGGATTTTGCAGAGAAAAATCCTACAAAAAATATTCAGACTAAAGGACTTACACTTTCAATCATGGAAGAGTTGATAAAGTCCAACGATATTAAAAGTCCTGAAGGAAATGCACTTGGCCCAGTTAGACAGTTCAATATGATGTTCCAAACTAATGTTGGTGCTATGCAAGACGAAGGTTCTATCTCATACCTTCGACCTGAAACTGCTCAAGGTATGTTTGTAAACTTTAAAAATGTTGTCGACTCATTTCATCCTAAACTTCCTTTCGGTCTAGCTCAAATAGGGAAGGCTTTCAGAAATGAGATTGCTCCTCGTGATTTTATATTTAGAACAAGAGAGTTTGAGCAAATGGAAATAGAGTATTTTATCAAACCACCACAGGGCGAGCATGATAGAGCATGGGAACAAATATTTGACGAGTTTAGAGATGAGGTAAAAGAGTACACCGCTGATATCGGTTTGTCACAAGACAAGGTTCATGAGCTGGAAATTGCACCTGAAGATAGAGCGCATTATTCAAAGAGAACTATAGACTTTGAGTTTGATTATAGCTTCGGTAGAAAGGAGCTTTATGGTCTTGCATATCGTACTGACTTTGACTTGTCAGCACATGCCAATACTTCAAAAGCTAACCTAGAGTACTTCGATGAGTTTTCAGATGAGACAGATCCAGCGAAAAAGAAATATATAGCGCATTGTATAGAGCCATCTTTTGGAGTAGATAGGACAGTCCTTGCAGTACTTATGGATGCATACAGAGAAGATGAGCTTGGAGGTGAACCTAGAGCTTTCTTGAAGTTCTCACCAAAAGTTGCGCCTGTACTTGTGTCAGTGTCGCCGCTTTTGAAAAACAAACCCCAGCTAGTTGAAAAGGCGAGAGAAGTTTACATGATGCTTAGAAAAGCATTTCCAGGTAGAGTAACTTTTGATGATAACGGAAACATTGGAAAGAGATATAGAAGACAAGATGAAATCGGTACACCTTTTTGTGTTGTTATAGACTTCGATACTATCGAAGGACTTGATGAGCACGGAGTTGAAAAGTTTTTACCAGACGGTCAAGCTGTTCTAAACACTGTCACCATAAGACATAGAGATACCGGTGATCAGGAGAGATTAGGTGCAAATGATATAGTTGACTACATTAGAAAATATCTTTAGAAATTATTAATTCTTAATAAATAACCACTAATTGTAAATTCACAGTTGAAATTATGGCAAAAAAACACCCAGATATAAAAGTTATTAAGCTTAAAAATGGCTTGAGATTTATGCACGTACCCTTGAAACAAACAGAGACAGTGTTGTCTATGGTACTAGTTGGTACAGGCGCTGACTATGAGTCAAAGTTGGAAAATGGCCTCGCACACTTCTTGGAACATATGTGTTTTAAGGGGACTACCAAGAGACCGACTGCAAAAGATATCTCCTTAGAGTTTGACAATATTGGTGCTGATTACAATGCTTTTACGAGTAGGGCATACACCGGATACTATGCTCGTACACATAAAAAGCATGCAAGAAAAATCATAGAAATGGTGTCAGATATATTTTTGAATTCTACTTTTCCAGAAGTGGAGATGGAAAAGGAGAAAGGTGTAGTTACACAAGAGCTCAATATGTACATGGATCAACCAGGGTACAGGATATCGAGGCTTTTGTCTGACATGATGTACGGAGATCAGCCAGTTGGCAGACCGACGATAGGATCAAAGGGTACTATTTCGAGTTTTACAAAAAAAGATCTTGTCAGGTACCACTCTAAAAATTACACAGCAGAGAATACAATAGTAGTAGTTGCTGGAAACATAGACAGAGAAAAATCATTTGCACAAGTAAAGAGTCTTTTTGAAAAACTAAACTCAGGAAAAAAACTCATAAGGCCATCTACAAAGGTTATACAAAAGGATGCAAAAGTTTGTATTGAGAATAAAAAAACTGACCAAGTACACTTTAAGTTAGCGTTTAGGATTCCTGGGTATAGGGATAAAAACGGTAAGTTGAATGAAAATATGAAAAATATAAGAGCAATGTCTACTGCTTTTGGTTCTGGTATGAGTTCTAGACTCTTTTTGAAAATGCGTGAGGAGCTTGGTATTTGTTACTATATTGGTTCGCATGTGCATACTCGTCATGATA